>NZ_JBSFLI010000015.1:0-179464 GCF_053598955.1 Streptomyces sp. NPDC001056
CGTTGCCGAACGAGGCGGTCTCCGAGGTGAAGCGGTCCCCCGTCAGCTGCATCCCGTCCCCCGAGTCCCCCGCGAACCGGATGACCACCCGGTCCTGGCGGCGTACCTCGTGAGACGGGAGGGTCGTTCTGTCGGCCTCTCCGGGGGCGTTCGTGCCACTCGGACGGGTCGTGTCCACGGCCATCGGCCGCTCCTTCGTGTCGACGCAGATGACTGCCTGGCGTCGCACCCTAGGGAGCGCCCCTTGTGATCGGCCAAAGCCGTGCCGGCGGACCGTGGTCGCGCCGACGACGTCAGGCGTGGGCAGGCCGGTCACGACCCGGCGGCACCGTCACAGCAGCCACTCGGAGTCGCGCGCGATGCGGATCGCGTCGACGCGGTTGCGGGCGTTGAGCTTGCCGACGATGGTCGTCAGGTAGTTGCGCACCGTACCCGCCGAGATGCGCAGTGTGGCGGCGATCTCCCGGGGCTCCGCACCCTCCGCCGCGAGCCGCAGCACCTCGGTCTCCCGGGTGGTGAGAGGGCTCTCGTACTCCTCCCAGGCGGCCAGCGCCAGTTCCGGGTCGACCGCTCGCTGTCCCGCCGCCACCCGTCGTACCGCGGTGGCCAGTTCGGAGGACGGGGCGTCCTTGCGGAGGTACCCGGCGACCCGTGCCTCAAGGGCCCGGCGCAGGGCGCCGGGGCGTCCGAGGCTGGTCAGGATGAGGACGCGGCACTGGGGGAGCTGCTCGCGCAGCCGGACGGCCGCGGACAGGCCGTCGATACCGGGCAGGTCGATGTCGAGGATGGCCACGTCGGGCCGGTGCTTCAGCGCCATGGCGACGATCTCGTCCCCGCGGGAGACCTCGCAGATCACGTCGAGATCGTCCTGGAGGTTCAGCAGTGCGACCAGGGCGCCGCGGACCATGTCCATGTCCTCGGCGAGCAGGATCCGTATCACAGAACCGCCCAGGGGACGTCGGCACTTCTCGAATCGTCCGCAGCCGTCGGACCGCTCGTTGGTTTCCGTCATGTTCACGGCCTCCATCCTGCGGAGATCGTAAGTCAACCACGTGAAAATTGTGGGCCGTTCGAAGGCTTCTGGGCATACAACTGCGTATCCGTTGGCCATTTGGAAAAGAATTGAGGCCAATTCACCTTTTCTGGTGAATGTTCAGTCAGGGGCGTGCGTGCGTCTCGGGTGCTACACGCCTCGCTCGCCTCCGCCTCGCGGTGCACAAGCGGCTCTTTAGAGGGCGCCCGCAGGATGCGTGCGAACCGTACGCGTCGGCAGGGCGTCGGCACTCTCGGAGAGGTTCAGCGATGCGCGTTCTTTTCACCATCTTTCCGGCTTCGGCACATCTCTATCCAGCCGTCCCGCTGGCGTGGGCGCTGCAGAGCGCCGGCCACGAGGTCGTCGTGGCGAGCCCCGAGGGCGTGGTCGACCAGAAGGTGATCGAGAACATCACCTCGGCCGGCCTGACCGCGGTCTCGCTGGGCGGCAAGGAGGAACTCGCCGCTTCGCTCGCTCCCCTCATCGCAGGCGCCGGCCCGGACCGGCCCACCCTGGCCCTCGACCCCGACGCCCCGGACTCCTGGCGCACGGCCAGGGCCGTGCTCGGCGGGATGTTCCACGCGTACTACCCGCCGCCGACGGCCGAGGGCGGCCGTCGGCCCATCCTGGACACACTGGTCGAGTTCGCCAAGGACTGGCGTCCGGACCTGGTGCTGTGGGACCCGCTGGCGCCCACCGGCGCCGTGGCCGCGCGCGCCTGCGGCGCCGCGCACGCGCGCCTGCTGTTCGGCAACGACAACATCGGGCTCGTCCGGGCCAGGACGCGCGAGGAACTGGCCGACCCTGCCTCGGGCCTGACCGAGGACCCGTGGATGCCCTGGCTGGGCCCGGTGCTGGAGCGCTACGGCCTCGACTTCACCGAGGAGACGCTGACCGGCCAGTGGACCCTGGACCTGACCCAGTCCCGGATGCGCACCCCGCTGGACCTGACGTACGTCCCGGTGCGCCGCGTCCCGTACAACGGGGCCGCCACGCTTCCCGGCTGGCTGCACGCACGGCCCGACCGGCCCCGCGCCGTGCTCACCCTGGGCGTGAGCCGGCGGCTGCTGGCCGGCCGGCACAGCGGCTTCCCGATGCGGGAGTTCTTCGAGTCCGTGTCCGGTCTGGACCTGGAACTGGTGGCGACGCTGAACAGCGAGCAGCTGGAGGCGGCCGGCACGCTCCCGGACAACGTCCGCGCCCTCCCGTACGTCCCGCTCAACCAGGTGCTGCCCACCAGCTCGGCGATCATCCACCACGGGGGCGGCGGGACGTTCGCCGCCGCCGTGGCGTTCAAGGTGCCCCAGCTCGTCGTGCCCCTGCCGATGTGGGACGAGATGGTCACGGGGAGGTACGTCGCCCGCCGGGGTGCCGGACTGGTCGCCGACCCCGCGGCGATCGACGTCGACAGCCTGCACAAGGACCTCCTGCGGCTGATCGAGGAGCCGTCCTTCCAGCTCGGCGCCCGTGCCCTCTACGAGGACATGCTGGCCGCCCCGGCGCCGAAGGACGTGATCCCCGTCCTGGAGCGGCTGACCGCGGAACACCGCGGCTGACCCAGGCACCCACAGCCGTTCGGCCCCGGCCGGCCGGCTTGAGAAGGAAGGGCGAGCGTGCGCGTCGAGGAAACCAGCATCCCGGGTACGTTTCTGATCGAGCCGGACCACCTCTCCGACAGCCGTGGCGTCTTCTACGAGTCGCTGCGGACCGACGAACTGGAGCGGACCGCGGGGATCGTCTTCCGGCCCCGGCAGATCAACTACTCGGTGTCCCGGCGCCACACCCTGCGCGGCATCCACAGCGTGCGCACCCCCCCGGGGCAGGCCAAGTTCATCACCTGCGTCCGGGGAGTGCTGCGGGACGTCGTCGTCGACCTGCGCGTCGGCTCGCCCACCTTCGGCAGGCACCAGGTCAACGAACTGGACGCCGCCTCGGGCCGGTCCGTGTACGTCCCGGAGGGCGTCGGCCACGGGTTCCTGGCGCTCACCGACGACGCCTGCATCTGCTACGTCGTCTCGACCACGTACGTCCCCGGAACACAGATCGACATCAACCCGCTCGACCCCGACCTGGACCTTCCCTGGGAGTGCGCCGGGACACCGCTGATCTCGGACAAGGACGCGAAGGCACCGACGCTGGCCGAGGCCCTGGCCGCGGGCGTGCTGTCGGATTTCGCCCACACATGAAGCGAGAGGACCTCCCATGAAGGCTCTGGTGCTGGCAGGCGGATCGGGCACCCGTCTGCGGCCCTTCAGCTACTCCATGCCCAAACAGCTCATCCCCATAGCGAACACCCCCGTCCTGGAATACGTCCTCCGCAACATCCTGGACCTGGGGGTGAGCGAGGTCGGCGTCATCGTCGGCGACCGGGCCCAGGAGATCCAGGAGGCGCTCGGGGACGGTTCGCGGTTCGGGGCACGGCTGACCTACCTCCGGCAGGAGGCCCCGCTCGGCCTCGCCCACACCGTCGCCGTCGCCCGTGACTTCCTCGGCGACGACGACTTCGTGATGTACCTCGGCGACAACATGCTGCCCGAGGGGATCGTCTCCATCGCCGAGGAGTTCGCGGCGCACCGCCCGGCCGCCCACGTCGTGGTGTACAAGGTCCCGGACCCGCGCGCCTTCGGCGTGGCCGAACTGGGGCCCGGCGGTGAGGTGCGGCGCCTGGTGGAGAAGCCGCAGCGGCCGGTCAGCGACCTGGCCCTGATGGGCGTGTACTTCTTCACCGCCGCCATCCACGAGGCCGTACGGTCCATCGAGCCCAGCGCCCGCGGCGAGCTGGAGATCACCGACGCGATCCAGTGGCTGGTGTCGGCGGGCGCGGACGTGCGGGCCGGCCGGTACGAGGGCTACTGGAAGGACACCGGGAACGTCGAGGACGTCCTGGAGTGCAACCGCTACGTCCTGGACAGCCTGCGGCCGGCCGTGCACGGCGCGGTCGACGACGCCAGCGTGCTGGTGGGACCGGTCGTCGTGGAGGAAGGGGCGCGTGTCGTGCGCTCCCGCATCGAGGGGCCCGTGATCATCGGCGCCGGCACGGTCGTGGAGGACAGCCACATCGGCCCCCACACGTCCATCGGCCGCGCGTGCGCGGTCACCGGGAGCCGGCTGGAGTACTCCATCGCGCTGGACGGCGCGTCGGTCACCGGTGTCCAGGGCCTGCGCAGTTCCGTCATCGGCCGCTCCGCCTCGGTCGGCACCAGCGGGCAGAGCACGGACCGTTACCGCCTGGTCGTCGGAGACCACACCCGAGTGGAAGTCGCGGCATGAGGATCCTCGTCACCGGAGCAGCCGGGTTCATCGGCTCCAACTTCGTCCGTCACCTCCTCGCGAACGCGTACGCGGGATGGGAGGACGCGCGGGTCACCGCTCTGGACAAGCTGACCTACGCGGGCAACCGCGACAACCTGCCCGCCTCGCACCCGCGCCTGGAGTTCGTCCGGGGCGACGTCTGCGACCTGGCCCTGCTGCGGGAACTGCTGCCCGGGCACGACGCCGTGGTGCACTTCGCCGCCGAGTCCCACGTGGACCGCTCGCTGGAGGGCGCGGCCCCGTTCTTCCGCACCAACGTCCTGGGCACCCAGACACTCCTCGACGCCGTGCTGGACACCGGCGTCGAACGGGTCGTGCACGTCTCCACCGACGAGGTGTACGGCTCGATCGACGAGGGCTCCTGGACCGAGGACTGGCCGCTGCTGCCCAACACCCCCTACGCGGCCTCCAAGGCCTGTTCCGACCTGGTCGCCCGCACCTACTGGCGCACACACGGGGTGAACCTCTCCGTCACCCGCTGCTCCAACAACTACGGGCCCTACCAGCACCCGGAGAAGCTCATCCCGCTGTTCGTCACCAACCTGCTGGAAGGCCGGCAGGTGCCGCTGTACGGGGACGGACACAACATCCGCGAATGGCTGCACGTGGACGACCACTGCCGCGGCATCCACCTCGTGCTCGACCACGGCCGGCCCGGCGAGATCTACAACATCGGCGGCGGCAACGAGCGCACCAACCGGGCCATCACCGAGCACCTGCTCGAACTGACCGGCTCGGGCGAGGAGATGATCCGCCACGTCCCCGACCGCAAGGCGCACGACCTGCGCTACTCCATCGACGAGACCAAGATCCGTACGGAACTCGGCTACGCGCCGCGGATCGGGTTCGAGGAGGGGCTGGCCGCCACGGTGGCCTGGTACCGCGACCACCCCGACTGGTGGAAGAGCGTCAAGTACGGAGCCGACCGTGCGCACGACTGAGCACGGCCCGGCATCCGGGCTCCGTGTCGTGGTGCTCGGCGGCTCCGGCTGCCTGGGCCGCCGGATCGGCGCGGCCTTTTGCGCCGACGGCGCGCAGACGCACCTGGTGTCCCGGAAGCCGGCCGGGGACGGCCCGGCGGACGCGCGGCACGTCGCCCTGGACCTGCTCGCCGCCGACGCCCGCGAACTCGCCGGCTTCTTCGGGTCGGTGGCGCCCGACGTGGTGGTCAACGCCGCGGGCCGGGTCTGGCAGGGCGACGAGGCCGCGATGACCGCTGGCAACGCGGACCTGGTCGTCCGCCTCACCCGGGCACTCGCCCGGCTGCCCCGCCCCCCGCGGCTGATCCAGCTCGGCACCGTCCACGAGTACGGCGCCGGGACACCGGGTTCCGGTACCCGCGAGGAGCAGGAGCCCGCACCCGTCACGCCGTACGGGCGCACCAAACTCCTCGGCACGCGGGCCGTCCTGAGGGCCGTGGCGGACGACGGCGTGGACGGCGTCGTTCTCCGCCTCGCCCAGGTGATCGGTGCCGGGGTGCCGGCCACCAGCCTCTTCGGCAAGGTCGCCGCGCACCTCGGCGAGGCCGCCCGTGCCCGCTCCCGGGGCGAGGAGCCCGACGCGCTGAGACTGCCGCCGCTGCGGGCCCGGCGCGACCTCGTGGACATGCGCGACACCGTGGACGCCGTACGGGCCGCCGCCGTCGCGCCGAAGGCCGACGTGAGCGGCCAGGTGATCAATGTCGGGCGCGGCGAGGCGGTCCCGATGCGCGCGTTGATCGACCGCATGGTCGGCCTCAGCGGCCTGGACCTCACGGTCGCCGAGGCCGCCCCGGGCCCGTCCCCACGCACCGACGTGGCGTGGCAGCAACTCGACGTCTCACGGGCGCTGCGGCTCCTGGGATGGCAGCCGCGCCGCACCCTCGACGACTCGTTGCGCGACCTGCTCGCGGCCGCTCTGCCGGCACCGGTCAATGGAAGGACATGAAGTGAGCGACACCACCGACCCCAAGGAACTGGTGCTGGACGAGGTCCGCAGGTACCACCGGGAGACCGCGCCGGCACGGGAGTTCGTGCCCGGCGTGACCGAGATCTGGCCCTCCGGCGCGGTCCTGGACGAGGCGGACCGGGTCGCGATCGTCGAGGCGGCGCTGACCATGCGCATCGCCGCCGGACCCAGCTCCCGGAAGTTCGAGTCCGCCTTCGCCAAGCGGCTGAAGCGGCGCAAGGCCCATCTGACCAACTCCGGTTCGTCCGCGAACCTCCTCGCCATGTCCGCCCTCACCCAGCACGAACTCGGTGACCGGGCGCTGAAGCCGGGCGACGAGGTGATCACCGTCGCCGCGGGCTTCCCCACCACCGTCAACCCGATCCTGCAGAACGGACTCGTCCCGGTCTTCGTGGACGTGGAGCTGGCCACGTACAACACCACGGCCGAGCGGGTGGCGCGGGCGATCGGCCCCAAGACGCGGGCCATCATGATCGCGCACGCGCTCGGCAACCCCTTCGAGGTGGCCGAGATCGCCCAACTCGCCAAGGAGCACGACCTCTACCTCGTCGAGGACAACTGCGACGCGGTCGGCTCGACCTACGACGGGCAGCTCACCGGCACCTTCGGCCACATGACCACGGTCAGCTTCTATCCCGCGCACCACCTCACCATGGGCGAGGGCGGCTGCCTGCTCACCTCCGACCTGGGCCTCGCCCGCATCGTGGAGTCGCTGCGCGACTGGGGCCGGGACTGCTGGTGCGAACCCGGCAAGAACAACACCTGCTTCAAGCGCTTCGAGTACCAGATGGGCGACCTGCCGGCCGGGTACGACCACAAGTACATCTTCTCCCACATCGGTTACAACCTGAAGGGAACCGACATCCAGGCCGCCCTCGGACTCTCCCAGCTCGACAAGCTGGACGGCTTCGTCGAGGCGCGCCGCCGCAACTGGCGCCGGCTGCGCGAGGGACTGGACGGCGTACCGGGCCTGCTGCTCCCCGAGCCCACCGCGAAGTCCGACCCGAGCTGGTTCGGCTTCGTCATCACCGTCGACCCCGAGGCCCGCTTCACCCGCGCCGAGCTCGTCGCCCACCTGGAGGAGCACAAGATCGGCACCCGGCGGCTGTTCGCCGGCAACCTCACCCGGCAGCCCGCCTACATCGGCCGGCCCCACCGGGTCGTCGGCGATCTCACCAACAGCGACGTCATCACCGAGCACACGTTCTGGATCGGCGTCTACCCGGGGCTCACCGACGAGATGCTCGACTACATGACCGCCACGATCAAGGAGTTCGTGGCCCAGCGCGGCTGAGAGCCCGTCGGCACCCCTCCCGGACCGGGACCCGGACTCCCGCCGGGAACGGGGCCCGCCGACAGGTTCCGAGCCACCGGGCCGCCTCCACCCAGGAGATCGGTAGACGATGGAGATAGTGGGGACCGGATTCCTGGCACGGAGTCTGCGTCCGCTGGCCGGCCGTCATCCGGACACCGTGGCCCTCGCGGCGGGGGAGTCCAGGACCAGCGGCGCCACCGAAGCGGACTACGCGCGCGAGGCCGCGCTGCTGCGCGACGTCGGGAAGCGGTGTGCCGCGGGCGGGAAGCTGCTGCTGTTCTTCTCGACCGCCGCCACCGGAATGTACGGCCTCGCCGAGGGGCCGGGCGCGGAGGACGCCCCGGTGCGCCCCGCCACCCCCTACGGCGCACACAAGCTCGCGCTCGAACGACAGTTACGCGACTCCGGGACCGACCACCTCATCCTCCGGCTGGCCCACCTGGTGGGCCCGCACGGACGGCCCCACCAGCTCGTCCCGACGCTGGTGCGGCAGGTCCGGGCAGGGGTGGTGTCCCTGCACCGGGGCGCGGCCCGCGACCTGATCGGCGTCGCGGACATGCTGACGATCACCGACCGGCTGCTCGGCGCGGGACTGCGGGCCGACACGGTCAACGTGGCCTCCGGGTTCGCCACCCCGGTGGAGGACATCGCCGACCACCTCGCCCGCGCGCTGCGGCTCACGCCGCGCAAGGAGTACGTGGACGCCGGCGTCGCGTACGCCATCTCCACCCAGAAGTTACGCGCCCTGGTCCCGGAGGTGGCGGACCTGGGCTTCGGTCCCGACTACTACCGCCGGGTCCTCAACGACTTCATCGCGGCCGACCATACCTGACCCGGCCGCACCCTCCTCACCAGAAAAGCAGGGAGCCTCTCCGATGCCGTCGACCCCCACGCTCCGGACACGGGCGGACACGAGCCTGCCGGACCGCATCGCGCTCTCGGCGGCCACCACCGAGGGCGCGCACCTGCGCACCGCCGACTTCGCCGGCTGGCTGGCCGAACGGGGCCGGGCCCACACCTTCGAGGTGGAACGGATACCGTTCGCCGAGCTGGACGGCTGGTCGTTCCAGGAGACCACCGGGAACCTGGTGCACCGCAGCGGACGCTTCTTCACCGTCGAGGGCCTGCACGTCACGGAGGAGGGCGAACCGCACGGCGACGGCCCGCACGCCGACTGGTACCAGCCCATCATCAGACAGCCCGAGGTGGGCATCCTGGGCATCCTCGTCAAGGAGTTCGACGGGGTGCCGCACTTCCTGATGCAGGCGAAGATGGAACCGGGCAACCCCAACCTGCTCCAGCTGTCGCCCACCGTCCAGGCGACCCGCAGCAACTACACCAAGGCCCACAAGGGCGCGGACGTCAAGTACATCGAGTACTTCGTCGGGCCGCGCCGCGGCCGGATCGTCGCGGACGTGCTCCAGTCCGAGCACGGCTCCTGGTTCCATCACAAGTCCAACCGCAACATGGTGGTCGAGGCGGTGGGCGACGTCCCCCTCCTCGACGACTTCTGCTGGCTCACCCTGGGGCAGATCGCCCAGCTGCTGCACCTGGACAACGTGGTCAACATGGACTCGCGCACGGTGCTGTCCTGCCTGCCCTTCGGCGACGCCTGGGACGGCGCGCTGCTCTCCGACACCGAGCTGCTCTCCTGGATCACGGGCGAGCGCACCCGGCACTGTGTGCGGGCCGAACGTGTTCCGCTGGACAACCTCCCGGGCTGGAAGCGCCGCGAGAGCGCGATCGAGCACGAGACCGGCCGCTACTTCGATGTCGTCGCCGTGTCCGTGCGGGCGGGGAACCGTGAGGTGACCGGCTGGACCCAGCCCCTGTTCGAGCCGGTCGGCCCCGGCGTCACCGCCTTCCTCCTCCGGGAGTTCGGCGGCGTCCCGCACGTCCTGGTGCACGCCCGCGTCGAGGCCGGCTTCCTCGACACCGTCGAACTCGGGCCCACCGTCCAGTACACCCCGGACAACTACGCCCATCTGCCCGCGGGCGAACGCCCGTTGTTCCTGGACACGGTGGTGCGCGCGACCCCGGACCGCGTCCGCTACGAGGCCGTGCACTCCGAGGAGGGCGGCCGCTTCCTCAACGCCGTCAGCCGCTGCCTCCTCGTCGAGGCGGACGAGGCCGACGCCCCGCAGGACCCGCCGCCCGGCTACGCCTGGGTCACCCCCGGCCAGCTCACCTCCCTGGTGCGCCACGGCCACTACCTCAACGTCCAGGCCCGCACCCTGCTCGCCTGCCTCAACGCGACCACGGTGCGGGCGCGATGACCGGCCGCCTGAGGATCGGGGTGCTCGGCTGCGCGGACATCGCGGTGCGCCGTATGCTGCCCGCCTTCGCGGCGGACCCCGGCATCGAGATCGCGGCAGTGGCCAGCCGGGACGCGGCGAAGGCACGAGAGGTCGCCGAACGCTTCGGCTGCCGGCCCGTCCACGGATACGACGCGCTCCTCGAACAGGACGACGTCCAGGCCGTCTACGTGCCGCTGCCGGCGGCCCTGCACGCGCAGTGGACCGAGGCGGCACTGCGCACGGGCCGCTCCGTCCTCGCCGAGAAGCCCCTGACCACCGACCACCGCCGCACCGCGGACCTGCTCCGCCTCGCCGCCGAGCGCGGCCTGGTGCTCATGGAGAACGTGATGTTCGTCCACCACCGCCGGCACCGGGCCGTACAGCGCCTGGTCGCCGACGGCGCGATCGGCGAAGTGCGCGCGTTCCACGCCGCGTTCACCATCCCCCCGCTCCCGGACGGCGACATCCGGTACGACCCGGACCTCGGCGGCGGCGCCCTGGCGGACGTGGGCATCTACCCCCTGCGGGCCGCACTGCACTTCCTCGGCCCCGACCTCCGCGTCAGCGGCGCCCGTCTCGTCCGGGGCGCGGGACGACGGGTCGAGACCTCCGGCGCCGCGTTGCTGAGCACGCCCGGCACCGCCACCGCCCAGATCACCTTCGGCATGGAGCACGCCTACCGTTCGACCTACGAACTGTGGGGCAGCGAGGGAAGCATCACCGTCGAGCGGGCCTTCACCCCGCCCGCCGACCACGTCCCCGTGATCGCCCTCCACCGTGACGGCAAGAGCGAGGAGTTCCGGCTCGCACCGCACGACCAGGTGGCGGCCACCGTCGCGGCCTTCGCCGCCGCCGTGCGCTCCGGAACCCTCCCGGACACCGGCGACACCCTGCGGCAGGCCCGACTCCTCGACGAAATACACCGGTTCGCCGCAGCCGGCGAACCCGACGGCAATGGATGAGCGGCAGGAGGCCCGCGTGCGACGCCACATCGCTTTCTTCAACTTTCCGGCTGTAGGCCACGTCAATCCCACGATCGGCGTCGTCGAGGAGCTGGTCGAACGGGGCCATCGCGTCACCTGCACCGTGACCGATCATTTCGCCCCCATCGTCAAGGCAGCCGGAGCCGAACCGGTCCGGTACGACTCGGTCTTCGGCGACTTCTACCGCGCCCCCCTGACCCCCGAGGAGGCCGCCGGCGAGGGACTGCGGAGCCTGGACGAGGCCACGTCCCTCGTGTCCCAGGTCGGACCGTTCTACGAGGAGAACAGGCCGGACGTGATCGTCCACGACTTCATGGCCTGGGGAGCGCGCTTCTTCGCCGCCGCGCACGGTATCCCGGTGATCCGGACCTATCCCGTGTTCGGCGCGAACGAACACTTCTCCATCCGGGAGAAGTTCCCGGTGGCCGAGCTGGACGACCCACGGATCGTGGAGGCGGTGCGGCGACTGGCGGCGGTGCTGCCCCGCTTCGGGCTCCCGGCCGACCCGATGGGCTTCCTCACCCACATCGAGAGACTCGCCCTCGTCTTCCTCCCCCGCGAATTCCAGTACGCGGGCGAGACCTTCGACGAGCGGTTCGTCTTCACCGGCCCCTGCATCGCCGAACGCCCCTACCAGGGCACCTGGCGGCCGGCCTCGCCGGACCGGCCCGTCCTGCTCATCTCCCTCGGCACCTCGGCCAGGGGCTGGCCGGAGTTCTTCACCATGGCCATCGAGGCCTTCGGCGACTCCGAGTGGGACGTCCTCATCACCGTCGGCGACCACACCGACCCGGCGGGCCTCGGGCCGCTGCCCGCGAACGTCGACGTACGGCGGTACGCGCCCCAGCTCGACGTGCTGCGCCACGCTCGGCTGTTCATCAGCCACGGCGGCATGAACAGCACCATGGAGTCGCTGGACAACGGCGTGCCCATGATCCTCGTACCGCAGTCGAACGAGCAGCGGGCGAACGCCCTGCGCGTGGAGGAGCTGGGCCTCGGCCGCGTGCTGGCCAAGGAGGACGTCACCGTGGAGAGCCTGCGCGCGACGGTGGACCAGGTGGCGGGCGACCCGTCGGTGGCCGAACGGGTGCGGGCCGTGCGGGAGCGCATGCGGTCCGTCGACGGCCCGGCCGTCGCGGCCGACGCCGTCGAGGCGTACCTGACCGCACTGGACTGATCGCCGCCGCGCCTGACGCCCGCGTACAAGCACCACGCAAGCGCACGCCTCGACACTGGGCGTGCAGAGCCGCTCCGGCGGGACCCGGCGGGCAGGGTCTCCAGGTTCTTCCAAGGTGCCCCCGCCGCCCCGACGGCACCACCGGCCCGAGCCGGTGGTCCCCTCGCTAGGAGACCGATGGACCATCTGGAAGAACTCAAGGAATTCGCCCGCCTGCACGCCCGGGGCCAGGGCATGAGGCCCCAGCACGTCACGCGCGTCCTCACCGGCATCACCAACGACACCGCGGCGGACGGGCGGTCGTGGGCCGCGGTGTGGACCGCCGAGGGCCGGGCCGCCGCCGACCGCGGCGACCTCCTCGACGCGTGCCGGCACTTCGCGCTCGCCCGGTTCCCGTACCACGGCGACGCCGACCGCGTCCGCGCCCAGCGCCTGTGCGTCGACACCTTCGACCAGTGGCGCCGCGGCCAGGACGGTATCGAGCGCCTGGAGTTCGAGCACAGCGACGGCACCGTCGCCTGCTGGGCCGCCGGGCTCGACAGGCCCCGCCCGCTGCTGATCGTCATGGGCGGCATCGTCAGCGTGAAGGAGCAGTGGGCGCCGCTGCTGCCCCTGCTGCGCAGACTCGGCTACGCCACCGTCGTCACCGAACTGCCGGGCGTCGGCGAGAACACCTTCACCTACGGGCCCGGCTCCTGGCGCATCCTCGGCTTCCTGCTCGACGAACTCGCCGACCGGGCCGTGGTGTCCGACACCTCGATGCTCGCGCTGAGCTTCAGCGGCCATCTCGCCGTGCGAGCCGCTGCCGAGGACTCCCGCATCCGCCGCGTCCTCACCGTGGGCGCGCCCGTGAGCGACTTCTTCCGGGACGAGACGTGGTGGCCCCGGGTCCCCGGCATCACCGCCGACACCCTGCGCCGCCTCACCGGCAGCGAGGACCTCACCGCGCTGCGGCGCCTGCTGCCGCAGTTCGCGCTCACGCCGGAGCAGCTGCGGCAGGTGCGGATCCCCGTCCGGTACGTCGTCAGCAGCCGCGACGAGATCATCCCGGCCGGAGACCAGGCGCTGCTGAGCCGCACGCTCCAGGACGTGCGGTTCAAGACGTTCGACGACGTGCACGGTTCGCCCGCCCATCTCGGCGCGATGCGGCGCTGGCTCGTCCTCCAGCTCCTGCGGCTGCGCCTGGCGGGCGGCGGGGACCGGCCGGCGTCCCGCACTCCGCGCGGCAGGAGAGCCTCATGAACGAGTCCCGGAACGACGAGGACACGACCTCCGGCACCGGGGTGCGGCCGTGGCAGACGCTGAGCTCCCTCGGCCTCACCGAGAACGAGGTGACGGCCGTCCGCCTCACGCCCGCCACCGCGCTGCGGTTCCTGTCCGGGCTCGGCGGCACGGTCCACGGGGACGGTGCCGTCGCCGGGCCCCGCTGACCGGCACCGGCCGCGCCGTGGGCGGCGACCACCCCTCGGGGCCGCCGCCCACACCCTGGCCGGGACCGGTCAGCCGCCGGTCCGCGTGGTGGCCGAGAGCCCCTGCGCGGGCACTTCGGCCAGCAGCCTGAACGTGCCCTCGGCCCAGGGGCCCGACTCCAGCCGTCCGCCCACCGCGGTCATCCGCGCGTGCAGATTGCCCAGGCCGTGGCCGCCGTAGGGCGAGGGATCGTGGTGGACGCCGTCGACGCCGTCGTTCTCGACCAGCAGCCGGATCACACCGCCCAGCTCCACGGCCTCGATGCGGCAGCGGGAGGCGTTGCTGTGCCGCAGCAGATTGGTGACGGCCTCCCGCAGCGTGGTGGCGAGCGCCGTGTCCACGGCCGGGGCGAGCGGAGCCAGGTCCACCTTCGCCTGTACGGCGATGCCGGCGGCGTCGAGTATCGACCGCGCCGACTTGATCTCCTTGCGCAGTGACAGGTCGCGGAAGCCGCTCGCGACCCTGCGGACGTCGGCGAGGGACCGTTCGGCGATGGACAGGACCTCGTCGACCTCCTTCACCGCGCGGGCCGGTTGGGCCGGAATCAGCTCGTGGATCAGCTCGCTCTTCAGCGTGATGGCGGAGAGGCTGTGGCCGAGGAGGTCGTGGAGGTCTCGGGCGAAGCGCAGCCGCTCCGCGGTGACCGCGCGCCGGACCAGGTCACCGCGGACGGCGTGCAACTGCGTGACCAGATCGGCCAGTCGGGCCAGTCCGTAGAGGAGGAAGCCGGTGAGGAGCGAGATCTGGGCCAGACGGATGCTCTCGACGAGCGGTCCGCCGTCGAGGGCCGTGGGGATCACCATGCTGAGCCCCACGAGGCCGAAGAGCGGCCAGGCCGCCCGGGGCGGGAGGAGCAGCAGCAGCGAGCCCGCCAGATAGGCAGTCGTCGTCGTCCAGAACGTCCGGAACAGCAGGAGCGGCAGATAGGTCAGGAGCACCTGGGCGGCCAGGGTCATGCACTTGCGGCCCAGGGGAGCCCGGCTGCTGTCCGGGACGGAGTGCAGGACCTGGAGGGCGAGAATCAGCGGAAGGAGGAGCAGAAAGGTGGTTTCGGCGGAGGGGGAGGCACCGGCGCTGAGGATGTCCGTGGTGGTCAGGAGTGCGGACCCCAGCAACGCGGTGAGGAGGATGGTGCGCGCCAGCTTGGAGGCGGGAAGAGCGTTGCCGGACACGGACGGGGGTGTCGCCTCGCGTCTGTCGCCATTCGACCCGTCCACGCTGTCGGAACGGTCGTGACTGCCCATCATGTTGACGGCCTCTCGCAACTCTGTGCGTCGTTGACGGAATTCTATGAAGAGCTTGTGGGGGACGAGCGGTGATCGGATGTTCGTGAGATCGACGTTGCACAGTCCGAACCGGCCCCCGCACGGGGGCCGGACATGGCTGCTCCACCGCATGGGCCGATCGTCTGCGGGGCCGTGGTGGACAGGCGTTCCGCATCATGGGCTCGTGCGTGCGAGCTCATGCGCAGATGATGCCCGAGCACTCGCCGTTGATGCGGCTGATGCCTTGTCGGGCAGGCGGGCCGACGTACCGCGAACGTGCCACGAGGGCGGCAGGCGGCACTCCTGGCGACCCGGTCGCCCGCCCGGGCCCGCGCTCGCACGCGACGCGGGCGTGTGAGGTGGTGGACGGACACCGTCCTCCCCGTGCCGCCACCGGCGGTCGGACCGCCGGCTGGAGCGGCGCACCGGGGACGCGGTCGCCTGCCAGGGGGAGGGGGCCGGACGGGCCCCCGCCGGATTCAGCAGCCGTCGCGCTCGGGCTCGAACGTCATGGGGTGTCCGGCTTCGGACATCCGGGCATCCAGGTAGGTGTTGTTGTCGACGCGGTACCAGACATCGTCCCTGGAGTCCTTGCCGTCGACGTCGTCCAGCCTGACGCACCAGCGCTCCGGGCGGATCACACGGCGATAGGTCTCCGTGCCCTGTCGCACCTTCGTGCACACGGTGGTCGGCTCATCGGTGTACCAGGTGCGCTTGTCGCCGCCGCGGCCGGATGTGTGCCGCACCCGCTTGGATCCGGAATGACAGCGCTTGACCATGTGCGCGCGGGTCGCGAGTCCGGTCAGCGCGTGGACGTGCCGCGTGCTGTCCAGCAGCCCCGACACCTTCCGGGGCTCGTCGTCGCAGCCGCCGAGTGCCGCGGCGATCACCAGGACCGCCGCGGTGAGCGTCGTCCGGCCTATGTGGTGCTGCACG
Organism: Streptomyces sp. NPDC001056; assembly: GCF_053598955.1. Taxonomy (NCBI): domain Bacteria; kingdom Bacillati; phylum Actinomycetota; class Actinomycetes; order Kitasatosporales; family Streptomycetaceae; genus Streptomyces; species Streptomyces sp. NPDC001056. Next base: position 15,736 of record NZ_JBSFLI010000015.1, read on the forward strand.
TTCCTCCTTCGTCCGTCACCCCGGGAAGGACGAGCACCTCGTACCCCCCGGCAGGTGTGAAGTCCCTCGGAGTATGACGGACACCGACAAGATCCAAAACACGCCCCCCGCACGGCACGGCGACGGTCAGGCGTCGAGCCGGTGGCCCGGAATCAGATCTCGCCACGTCGCCCTCCTCCGGGTCCAGGACGTCGCAGAGCCCCTCCGCGCCCTCCAGGGACTCGGGCAGCACGATCTCGACGCTCGCGTCCCCCCGTTATGTTTTCCGCGGTCCTGCAAGAGGGCCGCTGGCCTCCGGGCCCGGCATGACTGTGTCCCCCTGTCGAACAGATGACCTGGGGGGTGCGGTGTCACCGGGCCCGAGGGGTGCCGTCACAGACGCTGATGAAAGGTCCGGCCACCGCCCGGCCGGGCGCAATGCCCGGCCATTCGCGGGCGGCAGGTCTGCATAACGTGGATGCGCGAGAACGGCCCCGACGCCCAGGCCAGCACCGGTTACGAGCAAGTGGGGGCACGGTGATCGACACCAGCAGCGTGGGCGTCTTCCTCGGCCTGGACGTCGGCAAGAGCACACATCACGGCCACGGGCTCACCCCGGCCGGCAAGAAGGTCTTCGACAAACCGCTGCCCAACAGCGAGCCGAAACTGCGGGCCGTCTTGGAGAAACCGGCTGCCAAGTTCGGCACCGTCCTCGTCGTCGTGGACCAGCCCGCATCCATCGGCGCCCTGCCGCTGGCCGTCGCCCGCGCCACGGGCTGCCAAGTCGCCTACCTGCCCGGCCTCGCCATGCGCCGACCTCTACCCTGGCGAGGCGAAGACCGACGCGAAGGACGCGGCCGTGATCGCGGACGCAGCCCGAACGATGCCGCACACCCTGCGCTCCCTGGAACTGACCGACGAGATCACCGCCGAACTGACCGTTCTCGTGGGCTTCGACCAGGACCTCGCCGCCGAGGCCACCCGGACCTCCAACCGGATACGGGGCCTGCTCACCCAGTTCCACCCCAGCCTTGAGCGTGTCCTGGGACCCCGCCTCGACCATGCCGCGGTGACCTGGCTGCTGGAACGCTACGGATCCCCGGCCGCACTGCGAAAAGCCGGACGCCGCAGGCTCGTCGAGCTGATCCGGCCCAAGGCCCCGCGCATGGCCACCCGCCTCATCGACGACATCTTCGACGCCCTGGACGAGCAGACAGTCGTCGTCCCGGGCACCGGCACCCTCGACGTGGTCATCCCGTCCCTGGCCCGCTCACTCGCGGCCGTCCACGAACAACGCCGGACCTTAGAAGCCCAGATCAGCGAACTGCTGGAGGCCCACCCTCTTTCCCAGGTCCTGACGTCGCTGCCCGGCGTCGGCGTCAGGACCGCAGCAGTCCTGCTGGTCACCGTCCAAGACGGCACCAGCTTCCCCACCGCCGCCCACCTCGCCTCCTACGCCGGCCTCGCCCCGACGACAAAGTCCTCGGGGACCTCGATCCACGGCGAACACGCACCACAGGGCGGTAACCGGCAGCTCAAACGCGCGATGTTCCTGTCCGCGTTCGCCGCCCTGCACGACCCCGCCTCCCGCACCTACTACGACAAATGCCGGGCCCGCGGCAAAACCCACACACAGGCTCTGCTCCGCCTGGCCCGGCACCGCATCAGCGTCCTGTTCGCCATGCTCCGCGACGGAACCCTCTACGAACCCAGGTGTTCCAGCTCTCCGCCGACTCCGCCCGCTCGCTGGGCAGCAGGCGGGAGGAGGCGGTCCACCTCAACCACCTCGCCTGGGCCTACAACCTCAGCGTCGCCGATCCCCACGCCGCCCTGACGACCGCCGACGCCGCGCTCGCGGCGACCCGCGACTGCGGGGACGGGCTTCAGGAAGGCTGGGCCCCTCGGCTACGCCGCGGGCGCAGCCAACCGGCTGGGCCGGGCACAAGAGGCTCAGGCGCGACTGCGCGAGGCGGCCCGCTGCCTGGCCTCGCAGGACTCCCCGCAGGCCCGGCTGGCCGAGCTGACGATCCTCAACTCCCTCGGCGGCCTGCTCCGTCAGGCCGGCCGGGCGGCGGAAGCCCTGGACATCCACCGCCGCAGCGAGCGGATCTGCCACGCGGGGATCCCAGGCCGGCCCGACGAGCTGATCGCCTTGTACCACGCGGTCGCCCGACAACAGATCGGCAATGACCTGGCGGCCCTGGAACGCTGGAACGAGGCGGAACCGTCGCTCCGTCAGGCCCTCGCCGCCTTCGAGACCGCGCAGATGCCGGCCTGGGCGGGACCGGCCCGGCTCGACCTGGGCCAGGTACTCAGTGCCTCGGGGCACCCGGAGGCCCGGGAGACACTGCTTGCCGCCCGCGACGCCCTCGCCGCGCTGAGAAGCCCGCGACAGGCCGAGGCCACCGTCGCACTCGCTGCGCTCGACGCATAGCGTGGTGGTCTGTCACGCGGTTAGGGCCTGTGGACTCCGGCTACGACATCGCCCACCCAACCCACACCATCCCTGCCCGTCGTGCTGGTCGGATACCTGCTCCCGACCGGGTCATCGGCGTGTTTCAGGGCGTCGGCCCGGTAGTCGCGGGGGGTGCTGTCGTACGCGGTGCGAAACGCGCGGCTAAAGGCCGTCGCGCTGGAGAAGCCCCAGCGGACGGCGATGGCCTGAATGGGTTGCCGTCGCAGATCGGGGCTGGCGAGATCGGCGCGGCAGCGTTCGAGCCGACGCCGGCGAATCGTCGCGGCGACGCCTTCGGGCTCGTCGTGGAAGAGGGCGTGCAGGCTCCGCAGGGAGAGGTGGTGACGGTCGGCGATCACACGCGGCGTCAGGTCAGGGTCTCCGAGATGGAGTTCGATGAAGGCGTTGATGCGGCGAAGCAGGGTGTGGGCCCTTAGCTCAGCGGGCTGCTGCACCGTGGAGCCGAGCTGTCCAGCCAGACACGAGGCGGCCAGGCCCACAGCCATCTCCCCCAGCCCGCCCAGCTCGTGGGGCGAACAGTCAGGGCCCTTCCTGGCGAGCTCCACCAGGAACCCGGCCAGGATCGCAGCCATACCCGTGCCTCCTCGAACGCACCGCCCGAGGAGACGGTCGACCTGCTGCAAAGGCAAGGGCATCCGAGCCTTGGGGATCTGCAGGATGAACACCTCAACACCGCGGCCGTCCGTCCCCGAGCGGGACTCGTACGGGCGGGAGGTGTCCCACAGCGCCATGTCCCCGGCGCTCAGCTCCGCCTCCCGCCCCTGCTGCGCGAACCAGGCGGAGCCGCCCGTCACCAACCCGAGCTGGTACTGTTCCGGATCCCCTTTGCGGATCAACGCCTCGGTCCGCCGCGAACGCAGCGGGGCGTAAGTGAACTTCGCCAGCTGGGCGGCGCCGACGTCGAGCAGCCCGCCCGAGGCGTAGAACCCGCCCGTGTCATGTGCCTGGAAAACCGTCGGCATCAGCACATGGGACACCATCTCCGCGAACCACTCGAGCCTGTCCTGAGACGGCACTCGTGCCGTCGTCATCCCCTGCCACACCGTCGACGCTCCCCCGTGTTTGCTGTACGTCACCGGGGGAGTCGTCATCCCCTGCCACACCGTCGACGCTCCCCCGTGTTTGCTGTACGTCACCGGGGGCTCAGCCTCCGGCCGTGTGCAGTCTGACGGGCTGAGCAAGATCGCGCTACCGCGCGCGCCGAGCGGTCCAGCCCTAGTGGTGTCAGTGCCAGAGCTGGTAGCGGCCGTCGTTCTCGTCGTGGAGGTAGACGCTGCTGCCGCTGTCGTTGGCGTCCAGGAACCGCCCGGTCGCCTTGTGCTTGAGCTTCCAGCCGTCCGACGTCTGAATCTCGTACCAGCGCTGGTAGTCGTTGCCCGTGCACGGCTCCATGTAGACGTCGTTGTCCCAGTAGGCCGTCAGACAGTACCCACGGTCATCGTTGCGCTTCATGAGCCACGAGCCGTCGCTGTTGCTGAACTCGTACCAGGCCGTTCCGTAACTCGAGCACCCCCACATCTTGGCGTCGCTGTTGTCCAGGTTCCAGCCCAGGCACAGCTTGGACACATCGTGCTGCCAGGTGACAGTGCTGTCGGCGCTGGCCGGTGCGGCAACGCCCAGAGCAAGACCGGCGGCCGCGCCGACCATGCCAAGCGCCTTGCTCATCCGCTTCAAAGAAGTGAACACCATGGTTTCTCCCCTTACTTGACAGCACGGGCCGGGCTGGCCCGTGTCTCAGCACATACGGCCCGAGCGCGGTTCTCTGTGGTCGTCGGTTCTGACGCGGCCACCGAACGTTGATCGGACGCAGCACCAAATGTAGGAAAAATCAGCTCGCCGGACTGAACAATGAGCGCGGGATTTCTGAACGCTCTGCGCTCGGTCAGGAGCGGCCACCGAGCCGATGTCCGGGCGCTGCTGAACGCGACCGCGCCCCCCGCATCCGCCCTGCGCAGGCTCACGGAGGCCCAGCCGCGCGGCGCCGCCTGTACCCGAACTCGGTTGAATGGCACCACGGTCACCTCCCGCCGGTCCGGCCCGCTCGGTGTCCGACTGGCCGCCGCACCGGCCGAGGCCGCGGTCCATCTGCTCACCGACCCCGCGATCGGCAGGATCAAAAAATGCGAGGCGGGCGACCGCAACCAGCGCGCCTCCGGCCCGATCCTCGCCTTCACCACCACCGGCATCCAGGGCCAGGAGAAGCGCCTGCACGCCGCGGGTGTGGACATCACCATGCCGCTGCGCGAGGAACCCTGGGGCGAACGCCTCTTCCAGATCACCGACCCCAACGGCGTGATCATCCAGTTCCTCGAGTGGACAGCACCGGCCGTCAACTCCGCGACGGAACCTTCTACGAACCCAGAACACCTTGCCTCGCTTGACGAAAGACATAGAGGCACCCCCTCCCAGCCGAGCAGCACGTCCGGTTCACCCGGGCTGACAGCACAACCAAAGAGCCCCCCGGAGCGTCGTAGGCGACATGATCAACGCACGCGCACGGCGCGCCCTCGGCGCCGCCACGCTTGTCGTGGCCCTGGCGTCCTTGCTCCTTTCCTGCGCCGGCGGTCCGGACACGTCATCGACCGCCGGCCCGTCGCCCGTCCGAGATGCCGTCGGCACGACGGCACCATCCGCCACGACCGGGGCGCAGCCCGCCCCGAGCACGGGAGAACCGACACCGAGCGTCGAGAAGGTCCGCGACGTGTTCGCCCGGCTTCAGGCCACGTACCACGACGGATGCACGACCCCGGGGAACTGCGAGTACTTCCTGGAACGCGTCCTTGCCGAACTCACCGCCCTCGACGCGTCGATGAAGGCGGACCCCCAGGGCCCCGCCCACTTCAGGGAACCCCTCGCCCGGATCGCCGAACTGCGGAGCCGACTGGGCGGCGACAGCTCCTTCGAGAACCTCAAGAAGCACCAGACCCTGCTCACAGGAACCAGGGACAGGATCAACGCGTGGATGCAGGGTCATCCCGAGGACTATCGATGAGCACCGACGAGACCGAGAACGGCGACCGGATCGCCGTGACGGCGTACAGGTGCGACGTGACGCGTGGTGCGAGCGAACGGAGGGTGCGGTGGGCGCGGAAGTGGTCGTCAGGGCGGGGCTCGGGTATGCGTCAGCGCTGTCTGCCCAGCATCGCCCCCCACGCCGTCGAGGCGGGATCGCTGACCGCCGACCTGCCGGCCCGCGCCGCGTTCGGCCGGATGACGTCGGGTCGCACGAGCGGGGCGGCAGAGTGACCCCATGACCGCATCAGCCGCCAAGGCCGACCTCCATCGCTATCTCCAGACAGCCCGCGACGCCCTGCTGTGGAAGCTCGAAGGACTCCCGGAGTACGACATCCGCCGCCCGCTCACGCCGACCGGTACCAATCTCCTCGGGCTGGTGAAACATGTGGCCTGCATGGAACTCGCCTATCTCGGCGACGTTTTCGGGCGGCCGTCCGGCGAGCCGCTGCCCTGGCTGGAGGACGGCGCCGAGCCGAACGCGGACATGTGGGCCACCGCCGACGAGTCACGCGCGTTCGTCGTGGGGCTCTACCACCGCGCGGGGGCACACGCGGACGCGACGATCGACGCACTGGCCCTCGACGCGACCGGCACGGTGTCGTGGTGGCCGAGCGGCAGGAACGGGATCACGTTGCACCACGCCGTCGTCCGCATGATCGCAGAGACCCACCGACACGCCGGACACGCCGACATCGTCCGGGAACTCATCGACGGCGACGTCGGGGAGCGCCAGGGCCAGGACAGCATGGCGTCGGGCGACCCGGCGTGGTGGGAGGACTACCGCGGCAGGCTGGAGCGCGCGGCGCGGGCCGCCGGCCGAGACGCGTCGCCCCGGAGCCGAGACGCGTACATGTGACGTTCGGACGGCGTTCAGACCGCCTCCTGGCCACCGCCGCCCCTCCACGAGCGCAGCTTGTCGGGATTGCGGACGGCCCAGACGGATCGGATCCGGTCGTCCACGACATCGAACGCGAACACCGCGACGGTCGCCCCTTCCCACTGTGCCATCAGCCCGGGGCGCCCGTTGACCCTCCGTTCCAGGATGATCAGGTTGGCCGGTGTCCTTCCGGCGAGGGTGGCCAGGTAGCGCGCGATCCGCGGGCCGCCCTCGATCGGGTGGAGCGCGGCCCTGGCCAGACCGCCGCCGTCCGCGGTGAACGTGGCGTCGGGGTCGAGGAGTCCGACGAGCGCGTCGATGTCCCGGGCCTCCCACGCCTGTCTGAAGTCCCTCACGAGAACGGCCTGCCGGGCCGCCGGAGCCTCGGCCGGCCGCAGGGCGCGGACGCGACGGCGGGCCGAGGAGGCCAGCTGACGGCACGCCGGCGCGGTGCGGCCGGTGATCTCGGCGATCTCGGCGAAGGAGTGGCGGAAGACGTCGTGCAGGATGAGCGCGACGCGCTGGGCCGGGGTCATCGATTCGAGCGCGACGAGGAAGGCCATGCCGACCGACTCGTCCATGGTGACCCGGTCGGCCGGGTCGGTGGCGGTGCCCGTCGGCGCACCGACCCACGCGGTCCGCTCGGGCAGCGGCTCCGGAATCCATTCGCCCACATAGCGCTCGCGGCGGGCCCGCGCCGAGCCGAGCAGGTCCAGGCAGACACGGGTGGCGACGGTCGTCAGCCAGGCGCCGGGCGACTCGATCGCGTCCCGCTGCGGCCGGGACATGGTGTACCAGCGGGCGTACGTCTCCTGGACCGCGTCCTCGGCCTCGGCCAGGGAACCGAGGAGCCGGTAGGCGAGACCGATCAGCTGGCCCCGTTCGCTGATGACCACGCGGAGATCCGTGTCGTAGCGCTCGTGTTCCGGTCCTGAAGGCTGGGTCATGGTTTCGCCGGGCTTCCTGGTCGGGGCTGCCGTCATGAGTACGACGGAACAGCGGGCCGGAATGTCACGCGGCGCCACGTGACATTCCGGCGGGCTGTCTCGTCGTACTGCTCGGAGGCTCGCCCGACCCGGGGGAGCCGAGCGAGATGGGGGAGACCATGAGGGACCTTGAGGCCATCGCCGACCGGGTCGAGATCGCGGCGCTGTGCGGGGAGTACACCGATGCGGTGATGACGCGGGACTACGACCGTCTCGCGTCGTTGTTCACCGAGGACGCGGTGTGCCGCATACCCGAGGCCGACGTGGAGTTGAGCGGCCGCGAGCAGATCCGTGCCGGGGTCGCGCGGATGCAGGCACAGTGGGAGTTCTTCGTGCAGAACACCCACCCCGGCGCGATCCGGCTGGACGGTGACACGGCGTCCGGCCGTGCCTACATCCAGGAACTGGGGCGCATGCGGGACGGCATGTCGGCGGTCAACTACGCCTTGTACCACGACCGCTACCGCCGTACCCCCGACGGCTGGAAGTTCGCGGAACGCGCCTACGAGATCCGCTACGTCGACACCACGCCGCTGGCCGGGGGCCCGTGGTCGAGCGACTCGGTCTGATCCGGAACACGTCGCGGACGGGGGTCACCCCGGCCCCTCGCGGAAGGGCGTGGACGGATGGACCGTCTCCCGCCGGCCGGTACCCAGGCGCGCCGGTACGACGCTCTCCGCGGGGCCGGGACCGCCTGAGCCGCCGCTGAGCGGCGAACCCCACGCGGGGTCGTGCCACACGCTCCCCGCCGCGTGTTCCAGCAGGTGCTCTGCCGTGACCGGGGCGATGTCCCGCGGGACTCCTGCCGCGATCAGAGCGGATCGGAGCCTCGCCGGTGCCTCGTCCGGCAGGGGGTGCCCGGCCAGCAGGGGAAGCAGCAGCAGGAGACGGGCAGCCGGGTCCCGGACGCCCTCGGCCACGGAACCCGGACCGTCGACGACGCGGACGAGTTCGTGCCACGTCAGGGTGTCCCCCTCCAACTCCCCGCACCAGCTCGCGATGTGCCGGGTGATGCGCCGGTCCGGGTGGACGAGGAGGTAATCGACTCCGTAGTCTCCGACGAGGTTGCGATAGATCACCACGGCCTCGTACCCGCCCTCGATCGGCAACCGGAACACCGGCCACCGCCCGGGGTCCATGAGCACCTCGGACATGGCGTCGACATCGGCACCGTCATCGCCGAACCACTCCGGCTCGCCGCCCGCCTCACGGCAGCACGGGCCCCACAAGTGGTTCGCCCAGAAGCCCGGACGGGTCACCAGCGGCTCGCCGGCGACCAGGGGCTCGTCGTCGTATCCCTCGATCAGCACCCCACAAGCCTGCCACCTGCCGTCGGCGGGGCCGCGGTCCCCTCCGCCTGCCGACGTCTCGCACCCGGCCGGGCACGGGATACCGCACGGGGTCGCATGTGCCGTCAACAACCCCTTCACAAAGGCGAGTTGACGATGTCTCATGGTCCCACGTGGTCACGGACTCGCATGACGTACGGGGGACCTGTGGAGACGAAAGGGACCTTGGGGCCGCTGCCGATGCCGCCGGTGCCGCCCTCCGGCGAGAACGTCGAACTTCGGGTCAGCAAGCGGCTGCTCTGGATAGGAGAGGCGGCCTATCCGGTGCGCAACCTCGTGCGGGTCTACACCGCGGAGTTCAAGCCCAAACGCTGGGAGGCGTTCTGGCAGTTCGTGATCGGGGGCGTCATCGGGTCCTGGGCGGCGTACGCGGTGCCGCAGACGCGGTTCGTGGGCATCGTCGTGGTGATCGGGTTGTTCTTGCGCTTCCTGAAGGTGTTCATGGCGCCGAGCAGATACGCGCTCGCCGTCGACACCTCCGGCGCGGCGAGCGCGCTGGTGACGCTGCCGGACAGGGAACAGCTCCGGAAGCTCGTCGAAGCCATCGTGGAGGCCGTGGAGAACCCGGACAAGGAACTCCATGTGCGGGTGGAAAGCGTCCAGTTCAACCGCAGGGAGTACCACCAGGGCGACCAGGTCAACATGTACGGCGGTCTGGGCAACACGGGAATCCTGAAGAAGTGAGCTCCCCCGTGCCCGCCGTCGGCGGTCGGACCGGTTCACGTATCGTCTCCCGATGTCGGAGCACGTGACAAGGGCGGATACGCCACCGGGGAAGTGGGCCATGAGCAAGCCATCGACCGCCGCGGGCGCACCGGACGAACTGCGCCGCCGGCTCGGGGTCTTCGACGCCGTGGTGATCGGCCTGGGATCGATGATCGGCGCCGGGATCTTCGCCGCCCTCGCCCCCGCCGCGCGGTCCGCCGGCTCCGGACTGCTGGTCGGGCTGGCGCTCGCCGCCGTGGTCGCGTACTGCAACGCCACGTCCTCCGCCCGGCTCGCCGCCCGCTACCCGGCCTCGGGCGGCACCTACGTCTACGGCCGCGAACGCCTCGGCGACTTCTGGGGCTACCTCGCCGGGTGGTCCTTCGTGGTCGGCAAGACCGCCTCCTGCGCGGCCATGGCGCTCACCGTCGGTTCGTACGTGTGGCCGGGCCAGGCCCACGCCGTGGCGGTGGCCGCCGTGGTGGCGCTGACCGCCGTGAACTACGCCGGGGTGCAGAAGTCCGCGCTGCTGACCCGCGCCGTCGTGGCGGTGGTCCTGGCGGTTCTCGCCGCCGTGGTGGTCGCCACCCTGACCTCCGGCGCCGCGGAGGCGGCCCGGCTGGACGTCGGCTCGGACGCCACCGCCGGGGGCGTCCTCCAGGCCGCGGGCCTCCTGTTCTTCGCGTTCGCCGGCTACGCCCGCATCGCCACGCTCGGCGAGGAGGTGCGAGACCCCACCCGCACCATCCCCCGGGCCATCCCGCTCGCTCTCGGCATCACCCTGGTCGTCTACGGCGCCGTCGCCGTCGCGGTCCTGACCGTCCTCGGTCCCACGGGACTGGCACAGGCGGCGGCGCCGCTGTCGGACGCGGTCCGGGCGGCGGGCGCCGCCTGGCTGGCCCCGGTCGTACGGGCCGGAGCCGCCGTGGCCGCGCTCGGCTCACTCCTCGCGCTGATCCTGGGTGTCTCCCGCACCACCCTGGCCATGGCACGGGACCGCCACCTGCCCCACGCCCTGGCCGCCGTCCACCCGCGCTTCAAGGTGCCGCACCGGGCCGAACTGCTGGTCGGTGCCGTGGTCGCGGTCCTGGCCGCGACGGCGGACGTGCGCGGCGCGATCGGCTTCTCCTCCTTCGGCGTGCTCGCCTACTACGCCATCGCCAATGCCTCCGCCTGGACCCTCACCCCGGCCGAGGGCCGACCCAACCGGCTGATCCCCGCCCTCGGACTGACGGGCTGCCTGGCACTGGCCTTCGCCCTCCCGTCCTCCTCGATCGTCACGGGGGCGGCGGTGCTGGCCTTCGGCGCCGCCGTCCACGGAATCCGGCGCGCCGTGACCGCCCGCACCCCGTAGCGCGTACGACATCGAGAAGGGGACTCTCCCTCATCCGGCTACGATCAGCGCATGGTAGGGGTGCGTTCCATGCGCGAAGGAGACATCCAGGGTGTTTCGGCAGTGCGGGTGACCGGCTGGAAAGCCGCCTACCCGGGCATGGTGCCGCAGGACTATCTGGACGCGCTCACGGTGGCGGAAGACGCCCGCGTACGACGTGACATGTTCGAACGGGGCGCGGGCACGGCGGTGAATCTCGTCGCCGAAGAAGACGGCGCCGTCGTCGGCTGGGCAGCGCTCGGTCCTTCCCGGGAGGACGACCGGGCACCCCAGGACGGCGAACTCCTCGCCCTTTACGCGGCTCCCGACCGCCTCGGCACCGGAATCGGCACGGCGCTGATGCGGCACGTACTCGCCGCCGCCCGCGAACGGTCGTTTCTCAGGCTCGTGTTGTGGGTGATCGCCGACAACGCACGGGCGCGTCGCTTCTACGAGCGGAGCGGTTTCGCACCGGACGGCGGAACCTCGGACTGGTCGGTGAACGGCGTTCGGGTCCCCGAAGTCCGCTACAGCAGGGACCTGCTGCCCCTGCCGAACGCGTCTCGCGAACGCGCCTGAGGCGCCCGAGCCGGACGGGGCCGGGATCGTGGGATCGTCGCGGAGCCGGACGACCCGGACCGGCTCGTCGCCCGCCGCGCTCGGCTCAGGCGATGCCGAGGCGCTCGGTCAGTTCGGTGAGCGCCCGGCCGAGCGGCAGCGCCACGTGCGCGTGCGCGAGGTCGTCGGCGCGTGTCGGGCCGAGGTTGATGACGGAGACGGGCTTGCCGTCCTTCGCGGCACGCCGCACGAACCGCAACCCCGACAGGACGGCCAGTGACGAGCCGAGCACGAGCAGCGAGTCGGCGGCGTCGACCAGATCGAAGCAGTGCCGGGTACGGGGCTCGGGCACGTTCTCACCGAAGAACACGACGTAGGGCTTGAGCACGCCACCGCACCGGTCGCACGGCACGACGCGGAACGTGCGGACGATGTCGTCGGGCAGTTCCACGTCGCCGTCGGGGTTCACCCGGAGCGCGGCGTCCTGCGCGGCGAGGAACTCGCCGTTGGCGGCGAACAGCCTGGCATCGAGTTCGTCGCGGGTACCGATCGTCCCGCAGCCGAGGCAGACGACGCGGTCCAGGCTGCCGTGCAGGGCGACGGCGTCCGTCGTCCCGGCGGCCTGGTGCAGCCCGTCCACGTTCTGCGTGATCACGGCGTCCACGTACCCGCCGACGCGCAACGCCTGCACGGCGTGGTGCCCGGCGTTGGGCCGGGCTTCGGCGATGGCGCGTCGCCCGACGTAGCCGCGGGCCCAGTAACGGCGCCGGTTCTCCTCGTCCGCGACGAAGTCCTGGTACGTCATGGGGGAGTGCCGCCGGTGCCGCCCGCTCGCACCTCGGTAGTCGGGGATGCCGGACTCGGTGGAGATTCCGGCCCCGGTCAGGACCGCGACCCCGCCGGCGGCCAGCTGCCCGGCGATCTCGTCCATCCCGCCGGCCGGGCGTATACCGCTGTCGGGTACGGGGCCGACGAGCGGACGCATGCGCATGTCCGCAGCTTAGGGCGCTTCCGGGCGCATCGCGTACCCGAAACGGGTCAGCCCGATCCGCACAGGGGCCGCCCGGCACGCTGATCGAGAAGCCGCGGGCGCGCCCGAGCCCCGGGACCTCATGGGGGACGCCGGCATCGTGGCGCTCGCACACCTCCTGCCCGACGACGCCGACGGCCGGCAGCCCAGGCAGGCCCCGGACCGGCATTCCCCGCCTTCCGTGTCGTTATCCGGTCGCCCTCGCCCGGACGCCTCGCGTCGGTCCCGCGGCTCCTCCTACACTCACCGTGGCGCGACGCGCCGGGGGAGGGGGGCCGGGTGGTGCTGGACGGAACGGCCGGGCGCGAGGGCGCCGCGGCGGCGGGCCCGACGCTGGAGGGACTGCTGTCGGTCATGGGAGCGGGTGCGCTGGAACCCTGCGTGGCTCCGCGCGGCCTGGGGGTCGCGGTCGAGGGGGTCGCGGTGCTGGACCCCCTGGAGCCGGGGCCGCCGCGGGGGCAGGTGCTGCTGGCCGTGGGCATCGACCCGCAGTCGGCCGCCGCCGTCGAGGCCGTGCGCGAGGCCGCCGGATCGGGAGCGGCCGCGGTGGTCTTCGGTCCGGGAAGGTCGGGGCGGCCCCCGGACGCGCTGCGGGCGGCGGCGGAGGACGCCGGCACCGCGGTGCTGTTCCGGACGGCGTGGTGCGGCTGGACCGAGTTGGTCGGCGCGCTGCGGGCCGGTCTGGTCCTGTCCGGGGCCCCGGCCGACCCGGCCCTGGCGGCCTTGGCGCCCGGTGACATGAACGGGCTGGCCGACGCGGTGGCGGTCCTGGTCGGTGGCGCGGTGACGATCGAGGACGTGGAGTCCCGGGTCCTCGCGTACTCGTCGACCAAGGAGGACGTGGACGAGCTGCGCCGACTGACGATCCTCGGCCGCCGGGTCCCCGAGTGGCGTGTGGCGGCCATGCGGGAGGCCGGGTTCTTCCGGGCGTTATGGGGTTCGGGGGACGTCATCCACCGGCCGGCTCACGGGGAGAATCCCGAACGCCTGGTGGTGGCCGTCCGGGCGGGTGGGGAGATCCTGGGCTCCATCTGGGTGGCGGCCGCGGGGGGAGACCTCCCGCCGCACGCCTCCGACGCCCTGCGCTCGGCGGCGCGGGTGGCCGCCGCGCATCTCCTCCATCACCGCTCGCACCGTACGCAGGCCCGGCTGGTCGAGGACGCGGCCCGCGCGCTGCTCGACGGACGGGGTTCCGCCGGCGTGCTGGCCGAGCGCACCGGGATCCCGGCGCACGGACACTGCGCCGTCCTGGCCGTACGCCCCGGAGCGTCCTGCAAGGGGGAGGAGACCGGAAGGCTGTGCGCGCTGCTGACGGTGCGCTGCGGCGTGTACGACCTGACGCCCGTGGTGGTGCCGGTCGATCAGGGGGCCCTGGTCCTGGTGAGCGCGCTGCACCAGGACAGGCGGTCGGCCGTCGACCAGGTCGCACGTCTGGGGGCGTCACTGGTGCGGCAGGTGGCCGACGTGTTCGGGCCGGAGGCGAGAATCGGCCTGGGCACCGTGGTCGACGGCCTGGCGGACCTGCCCGAGTCCCGCCGGTCGGCGGACCTGGCGCTGCGGGCCCTGCGCTCGGCGGGCGAGCGGCGCACCGTCGCCTTCGCGAGCGAGGTGGCCGAGACGATCGCCCTGAACGAGATGCTGGACAGGCTCGCGGAGTGTGCCCTGGCCCCGGAGACACCGGTGGCACGCCTGGTGGCGTTCGACGCCGGCCACGGCGGGGGAACCCTGGTGCGGACCCTGCGGGCCTACCTCGACCACTTCGGTCATGTACCGGACACCGCACGGGCGTTGGGAGTGCACGCCAACAGCCTGCGGCACCGGATCAGCCGGCTCACCGAGGTGTCCGGGCTCGACCTGCGCAGTCCGGACGCCCGCCTCCTCGCCCAGGTGCAACTGCGCCTCCTCGACCACGCCGACCGGGAGCGTTGAGCACCTGCGCGCGGGAGCGCGACGGCCGGGGAGCGCGCGAGCAGTTGGGCGCCGCCACGAAGGAGGGGCGGCTTCTTCGTACCCGGGCACGAAGGCGGCCGGGTCACGTCCGCGGTGGTGCTCCACGGTGAGAACCGCGCGCCGGAACACCGGGACTCCCGACGAAGACACCCGCACCGCCCCGACGGGAGTCTGGTGACCGGTCCCACGGCAACCGTGGGCGGTGAGAACTCGGCTCGGGAGGGCGCATGATGAGTGGTTCCGACAGGACCGGCCGGCGGGAGCGGATTCTGCGGGCGGCCGTACAGCAGGGGCTGCTGGAGCCCGAGACGGCCGTACTGGCCGGGTTCGTCGACCTCGACGGCGTCAACGAGACCGTCACCTCCTTGCGGAGCGCGTTCCCCGACCGCCTCCGCGTCCTGCACGCGTTCGCGGCCAAGGCGAACTGCCTGGTCCCCGTGCTGGAGGAACTGCGGCTCAGCGGCATGGGCTGCGAGGTGGCCAGTGCCGGCGAGCTCGCCCAGGCGCTGGCGGCGGGCTTCGAGCCCGCGCAGATCGTGTTCGACTCCCCGGCCAAGACCCGGGCCGAACTGGCGCGGGCGCTGAGCCTGGGCGTCGCGGTGAACGCGGACAGCTTCCAGGAACTCGCGCGGCTGGACGAGCTCCTGGCGAGCCGCCGCACCGGCTCGCGGATCGGCGTGCGCGTCAACCCCCAGGTCGGCGCCGGCTCGATCGGCGCCATGAGCACGGCCACCGCGACCTCGAAGTTCGGCATCCCCCTCGACGACGAGGGCAACCGGCGACGACTGCTCCAGGCGTACCGGGACCGTCCCTGGCTCACCTGGGTGCACACGCACGTCGGCTCGCAGGGCTGCCCCCTCGGTCTCATGGCCCAGGGCGTCGCCAAGGCGGTGGAGTTCGCCGAGGAGATCAACGCCCACCTCGGCCGACGACAGGTCACCGGCATCGACATCGGGGGAGGACTCCCGGTGAACTTCGACAGCGACGAGACGACCCCCGGCTTCGACACCTATGTGGACCACCTGCGTGAGCACGCGCCGGCCCTGTTCTCGGGCGCGTACGAGATCGTCACCGAGTTCGGCCGCTCCGTGCTGGCCAAGAACGGGTTCACCGCGGCGTACGTCGAGTACACCAAGACCGTCGGAGGACGTCCCATCGCGATCACCCACGCCGGCGCACAGGTCGCCACGCGGACGGTGTTCGCCCCCGACGCGTGGCCCCTGCGGATCGAGGCCCATGATCCCCGCGGCCGGGCCAAGCGCGGCCGGGCCGTGCCGCAGGACATCGCGGGCCCGTGCTGCTTCGCCGGCGACCTGCTGGCACGCGACCGTGCGCTGCCCCTCCTCGACGTCGGCGACCTCGTCGTCGTACCGGACACCGGCGCGTACTACTTCTCCACGCCCTTCCACTACAACAGCCTGCCCGAACCCGCCGTGCACGGCGCCCGCGTCGACGCCGACGGCCGGGTCACCTTCCGGCTGCTCCGCCCCGCACAGGCCGTCCACCCGGCTCCGGCCCCGGTCCTCGCCTGAGTCCGGTGGGCCGGGCCGCCGGACTGCCAGGTGGCCCGGTGGCCGGTGGCCGGTGGCCCGGAGAAGAACACAACGCCAAGGAAGGCAGGTGCAACCGCCATGAAAGTACGGCGCGCCCGCTCAGGGTGCTCCACGGAGAACGCCGCGTCCCCCGGACGACGGGTGGCCCTCGGGCGCCGGCTGTCCGCCACGGGGACGTGCTGTGGCCGCACGGCTCGTGCGGCCGCGCGGTGGATCTCACGACACCGGCGCATCGCGGCCGACCAGTTCCTCCGGGGCGCGTGCTACGGGGCGGGCACGGCCGTCGTGGGACTGCTGGCGGTATGGGCACAGACCCGCTGACGGCAAGAAGCCCCGGGCCACCGGTCTGGGGCACCTGCCGGGAGATTCGTGCCCATCTCCGGCGGCCGGCCGGGTAACTCGCGCGACAGCTTCCGCGCCGCCCCGTAGATTCGCTCCCCGTAGCCGGAACGGGAAGGGGAGGGCATGGTCGGTCGTGTGTTCTTGGTCGGTGGGGGCTGGGATCTCGCCGAGGTCTACGAGCCGTTCGTGCGCGCGGTGGCCGGGGAACGGCGCATCGGGTGCCTGATCGTCGACGAGGGCGACGGAGGCGCGCAGTTCGAGCGGTACGCGCGGGCGCTGCGGAAGGCGGCCGGACCGGCGTGTGTGCCGGTGCCGCTGTTGATACCGCTCGGTGGGCGGTTCGAGCCCGAGTCCGCGCTGGCCGGGATCGACGGGTTGCTGGTGTGCGGTGGGCTCACGCCGGCGTACCAGGAGGCTTTCGCGGGTTGCCTGGAGCGGCTGCCACGGATGCTGGCCGCGCGCGGGATTCCGTACGCCGGTTTCTCCGCGGGCGCCGCCGTCGCGGCGCGGCGGGCCGTGGTCGGCGGCTGGCTGGTGGACGGGGTCCCGGTGTGCCCGGAGGAGACCGGGGAGGACCTGACGGAGGTCGAGGTACGGGCCGGTCTTGGGCTGGTGCCGTTCGCCGTGGACGTGCACGCCGCACAGTGGGGGACGCTGCCCCGGCTGGTCGCCGCGGTCGGCCGGGGAGACGTGCCGTACGGGGTCGCGGTGGACGAGAACACCCTTCTCTCGGTGGCCGACGGAAAGGCCGGGGTGACGGGGGCCGGGCGCGTGCACGTCGTACGGCCGGACGAGAAGGGCGACGGGGGCGTGGTCGTGCGGGCGTACGGCGCCGGGGACGAGTTCGGGGTGTAGCGCGGTCGGCCGCGCCTACGACAACGCCGGGACGTGCCTGGGCCGCACCGTGATCGGGCTGGACCGGACCGGCACGCCCGCCGGCGAGTACTCCCTGCCGCACAGGGCTCAGCCTTCCTCGGCGACGCCACGGGTCACGGCGGGGCCCATGCGGCGCGTCTGCGGGTAGGTGGTGACCATATGGGCGGTGACCGTCTCGCTGAGGCAGACGACCCGGTGCGGAACGTCGCCCGGGAACCTGACGAAATCCCCGGCGGAGAGGTCCACGGGTTCGTTGAGGGGGCCGATGCGCAGCCTGCCGGTGATGACGTAGACGTGGTGGAGCGTGCCCTGGGCGTGGGGTTCCACCGTCTTCGGCTCGGCTTGGCCGCGCTCGATGCGCATCACCATAGTGCGCACGTAGCCGGACCCGTAGGTCTCGTCGAGGAGGCGCTCGGACCAGTGCTGGCCCTGCGCCCACTCGCCCTCGCCCCGGCGCAGGACGTAGACCGGCGTGCCCCACTCGGTCAGCAGCCGGCGGGCGGGCATGTCCAGGGCCGACCCGAGCTGGGCGAGCGTCTCGACCGTCGGGTTCCCCGCCCCCTGCTCGATCTTCGAGAGCGTCTGTTTGGACAGGCCCGAGCGGCGGGCCAGATCCCCGAGCGACATCGCTCTCTCCAGCCGGAACCGCCGGACGTTGCGGGCCACGAGCTGGTTCTCGTGCGCGAGGTCGTCACTTTTAATAGACACTTCGTCATTATTGACGAACAGACGCACTCTTCGCATCCTGTGTTGCGTAGAAGTTTCCGAACTGCCTACTCCAGTTTTCCGAACCGACTGCTCACGTAGACGCAGCATCCTCGAAGCCGAGGTGAACGACCGACCATGACCACTGCCGCCGCGAGCGCGGTCCGGGACGACCGCGCGGCCGTCGACAAGGCCATCAGCCTCCTGGTCGCTTTCGGCGACCGGGCGAGCAGCGGAGTGGGGGTCAGCGAACTCGCTCGGCGCGCGCAACTGAGCAAGTCGACCGCACACCGCGTCCTCGGCGTTCTGGAGCGCAACGGAGTCGTCGAACGTGTCGGCACCGGCTACCGGCTGGGCGAGCGCCTGCACCACCTGGGCCGGTCGGTGTACGCGCCGGGGTCCGAAAGCGTCCGCGACGCGCTCCTGCCCTTCCTCAGCGACCTCTTCGAGGCGACCCGCCGGACCGTGCACCTCGCCGTGCTGCACGGGACCGACGTGGTCTACCTCGCGAAGCTCTACGGGCACCACGCGACCCCTGTGCCCTCCCGGATCGGCGGGCGGCGTCCCGCCCACGCGACCGCGGTGGGGAAGGTGCTGCTCGCCTACCAGCCCGACGTGGCGAGCCGGCTCGCCGATATGCCGTTGCAGCGCTTCACGGACCGGACGATCACCGGCCACGGTGCGCTGGCGGCCGAACTGAGCCGGATCCGACACGACGGCGTCGCCTACGACGACGAGGAGAGCCGTATCGGCCTGAACTGCGTCGCCGCGCCCGTGCTGGGGCCGGGGGGACGCGCGGTGGCCGCCCTGTCGGTCTCCGGTACGCGGGCACGGATCGACACCCGACGCCTGAGCCCCGACGTGCGCCGCATCGCGGCAGAGGCGTCCCGCGCCTGGACGCTGGCCTGTGCACGGCCCCGGCGGGGAACAACCGTGACTTTCTGAGCCCTCGCCCCGGCCGCCGGCCCCTTGACGCCCGGCGCGATCCGGGCGACGGCGTGGACGGCGAAGACGGGGGAGCCTCGCGCCTCGCCCAGGGCCCACACGCCACCGCCGAGCGTGTCGCCCGGCCTTCGGCCGCGTCAGCCGTGACGTGGGCACGGCTGACGCGGCCGAAGAGAACCGGCGCGCGGCGCATGGGCCGCGGACGGCGCGGTAGTCAGCGGCCCGGAGAGGCCGAGGCGGAGCCCGTCATCGGGCGGTCTCCGCCTCGGCGGTCGCCACCGCGAACCCGGCGATCCATTCGGGGATCGGGGCGTAGAAGCGCGAGGTCATCCGGTAGGAGCCGGTGGCGCCGAGGGACGCGAAGGCCGCGATCCAGGTCCGTACCTCGTGCGCGGAGCCGCCACCCTCGCTGCCCATCCACGCCACGCTCCAGTCGTCGACGTCACTGAGCCGGCCGCTTTCGAGCGTGTCGAGGACGAGGTTGTCCCAGGCCGGGTTGATGGGGATCATCGTGGTCGATCCGGCCGCGTAGTCGCGCCCCGCCTGGATGACGCGCTGCTCGCCCTTCGCCCGCTGCTCCGGGGTGGGCGGGTGCCCCTCGATGAGGGCGTCGGCGACGCGTGGCGGAGCACCCTCCAGCACCGGGACCGGCGGGTCGTGGGACAGGCCGCCGGAACCGAGGAAGAGCACACGCCGGTCGAGCGTGGCCGCGGCCTCGCCGAGCGCGGTGCCCAGCGCCCGGACACGGCTGACCGGCCCGAGGGGCGTCGCCACGCCGTTCACGAACACGGGCACGACGGGAACCTTGTCGATGCCACCGAACAGCACCTCCATCGGCTGGACGAAACCGTGGTCCACGGTCATGCGGGCCGAGACCGTCAGGTCGATCCCGCGGTCGAGGACGCCGCGCGCGAGGGCGCGGGCGGCTTCCGTGTCCACCGAGACGGGGCCGGCGGCGGAACCGAAGTCGCCGACCGCGTGGGCGTCCGTCGCCAGGCAGAAGGGCGGCATCTCCTTGTAGAAGAACCCGTTGTAGTGGTCGGGGGCGTACAGGACGACCAACTCGGGGTCGAAGTCACGGACGAAGGCACGCGCCGACTCGACAGCCTGCTCGACGGCCGCCAGAACTTCGGGCGCCGGATCGTTCTTGCCGATGAGGGGGGAGTGGGACAGGCCGACGGCGGCGGCGGTCATCGCGATGCTCCTGACGGGTCGGAACCGGACGGGTGGATGACGAGCTTGCCGGTCAGGCGCCCGTCGATCATGAGTTGGAAGCCCTTGTGGATCTCGCTCAGCGGCAGCGTGCGGTCGATCACCGGGCGCACTCCGGTGGCGTCCATGAGCTTGAGCAGGGACACCAGCTCACCGCGGGTGCACCCGGTCGAGCCGAGGACGCGCTGTTGCAGATAGAAGATGCGGCCCAGATCGGCGGGCGGGTTCATGCCGCTGGTCGCTCCGGCGATCACGACGGTGCCCCCGGGCCGCAGCGCCTTGAGCGAGTGCGACCAGGTGGCCTCGCCCACGGTCTCGATCACCACGTCCACCCGCTCCGGCAGCCGTTCACCGGTCGGTACCGCCGCACGGACACCCCAGGAACGCGCCTGCTCGCGTTTCTCCTCGCTGCGGCTGGTGGCGTACACGACGGCGCCCGCGGCGACCGCCAGCTTGATGGCCGCCGAGGCGACACCGCCGCCGGCACCCTGCACCAGCACCCGGTCACCGGCGGTGACGCGCGCCTGGGTGAACAGCATGCGGTAGGCCGTGCCCCAGGCGACGGGCAGGCACGCGGCCTCGTCGAAGGACAGCCAGGCCGGCTTGGGGATCAGGTTCCGCGTGGGAACGGAGAGGTATTCGGCGAAGGCGCCGTCGTGCTGCTCGGACAGCAGGGCGCGGCCCGGATCGAGCGTCTCGTCGCCCAGACCCGCGTCCGAGTCGGCTATCACCGGGTGGACGAGGACCTCGTCGCCGTTCTCGTCGATGCCCGCGGCGTCGCAGCCGAGGACGATGGGCAGTCGCTCCGGCGGGTGGCCGACGCCGCGCAGCGTCCACAGGTCGTGCATGTTCAGCGACGACGAGACGACACGGACTCTCGACCAGCCGGGCCGCGACTCGGGCTGGGGGACATCACCCAGGACGAGCCCGGCGAGCGGGTCGTTCGCGCTCTGGGAGACGGCGGTTGCAGCAAGCATGCGAGCACGCTCACCCGCCGGCGTGTCCCGCCGACAGCGCGTGTCCCGCAGAGCGGAACGACGGATGGCCGCCCGTCGCGCCGCTGCTGTTGCCTTGCCGCATGACCTCGACGATCGAACCCCAGGGCGCGGCCACACCGGCCCCGCGAGGGACCCTGCGGCGCCCGGCAGACCTGGCGCGGAACATCGACGTCTCCGGGCTCGTGGACACCGAGGGCGGACTGCTCGACCGCGTGATCTTCACCGACCAGCAGCTCTACCGACAGGAACTGCGCCGCGTCTTCGCGCCGAGCTGGCTGTTCCTCGCGCACACCGACCAGTTCCACAAGCCGGGCGACTTCTTCACCACGTACATGGGCGAGGACCCGGTCATCGTCACCCTCGACCGGGACCGGCGCGTCCGCGCCTACCTGAACTCCTGCCGCCACCGCGGTGCGCGCGTGTGCCGCGCGGAGTCCGGCACCACCCGCAACTTCACCTGCACCTATCACGGCTGGTCCTTCAACCTCGACGGATCCTTGGCGAGCGTGCCGAACAAGGACGGCTACACCGAGGACTTCTCCGCCGACCAATGGGGGCTGGTGGAGGTGCCCCACGTGGAGAGCTACCACGGGCTGATCTTCGGCACCTGGAACCCCCACCCCGTCCCCCTGCGGGAATCGCTCGGCGACATGGCCTGGTACATGGACGCGATGCTCGATCACGACGAGCAGGGCACCGTCGTGGTGGGCGGGGTCCACAAATGGGTGCTGGAAGGCAACTGGAAGCTGGCGGCCGAACAGTTCGGCACGGACTGGTACCACGTGAACATGAGCCATGCCTCGGCTCTCATGGTGCTCGCGCCCTCCGGCAAGAAGCCCAAGGACGAGGTCGTGCACCGCACGGGCCGCCAGTACTCGGACGGCAACGGAAACGGTGCGGGCTTCCCGGTCCACCCCAAGAACCGCTTCGACGCCCGGACCGTGCACGAGTGGATGGACTACGACGCGCTGCGCGCCCGCCTCGGCGAGGCCCGCGTCGAGGGACCGCTGACCAACGGACACGCCACCGTCTTCCCCAACTTCTCCTACCTGCCGGTCAACGGCTCGATCCGCGTCTGGCACCCCAAGGGGCCCGACCGGATGGAGGTGTGGGCCTGGACGATCGTCGACAAGTCGATGCCCCCGGAGGTACGGGAGGCGCAGCGCCTGTACAACCTGCGCACCTTCGGCCCCAGCGGCATCTTCGAGCAGGACGACGGTGAGAACTGGAGCGAGGTGCAGGCCATCTCGCACGGCTTCATCACCAACGGCGTCGCGCTGAACTACCAGATGGGCCTCGGCTCCGAACGCGAGGACGGCCGCTACCCGGGCACGACCAGCGAGCTGTACAGCGATGCCGCGGGCCGGGCCTTCTACGGACGCTGGCGAGAACTGATGAACACCCCGGCCTGGCACGAGGCCCGCCATGAGGAGCACAAATGAGTGACGGTATCCGCGTCGCGTCCCTGGACGACATCCCCCAGGGCGAGGGCATCGCGATCGACAAGGCGATCACCGGCACCCAGGACGACATCGCCCTGCTGCGCGACACCGACGACACGGTCTACGCGCTGAACGACACCTGCACCCACGAAACGGCCTCACTGGCCCAGGGCTGGGTGGAGGAAGGCTTCGTGGAGTGCCCGCTGCACTCCAGCAAGTTCTGCCTCAGGAGCGGAGAGGTGCAGGGGCTTCCGGCGACGAGGAACGCCTGCCCGCACCGCGTCGAGGTCCGCGACGGCGAGGTCTACCTGTTCCCGGGTGAGGCCCCGTGAGCACCGGTGTCGTGATAGTGGGCGGTGGTGTCGCCGGTGTGGGCACCGCCGCCGCCCTGCGGTCGCGGGGCTTCGACGGCGACGTCACCCTCGTCGACGGCGGGGAGTTCCCCTACGACCGGCCCCCGCTGTCGAAGGACTTCCTGGCGGGCGCGAAGACCCTGGAGCAGATCGCGCTCCAGCAGCCGTCCTGGTACGACGACCAGCGGATCCGCCTGGTCAACCGCACCACCGTCGTCGCGCTGCGGGCGGCGGAGGGCAAGCTGGAGCTGTCGGACGGCCGCGTGCTCAGCGCCGACCGCGTCGTGCTGGCCACCGGAGCCGGCGCCGCCCGGCCGCCCATCCCGGGTGCCGACAGCCCGCGCGTGCACGTGTTGCGCACGGCCGAGGACGCCGCCCGGCTGCGCGCCGCCCTGGTGCCCGGTGCCCGCGTCCTGGTCGTCGGTGCCGGCCTCATCGGCGCCGAGAGCGCCTCCACCGCCGTACGCCTGGGCTGCGAGGTCACCCTCGTCGACCCCGTGGCCGTCCCGCTCGCCGCCGTCCTCGGGCACGACCTCGCCGACTGGGTGCACGGCCTGCACGCCCGGCACGGCGTCAGGACGGTGCAGACGGTCGTCGAGTCGTTCACCGACCGCGGGGAGGCGGGGATCGAGGCACGCCTGGCCGGGGGAGAGCCGGCGCGCACCTACGACGCGGTCCTGCTGGGAGTCGGCATGGTCCCGCACACCGCCCTCGCCGAGCAGGCCGGCCTGGAAGTCGACCGGGGCATCGTCGTCGACGGCGGTCAGGTGACCTCCAACCCGGCCGTCCTCGCGGTGGGGGACCCGGCACGGACCCGGCTCGCCGACGGCACGCTGCTGCCCCGTGCCGAGCACTGGGAGGCCGCGCAGACGGACGGCGCCCGAGCGGCCGCCACGCTCCTCGGCACGCCGGGGCCCGCCGCCGCGGCGCCCTGGTTCTGGACCGACCGGCACGGACACCACATCGAGGGCGTGGGGCACATGGCGTCCGCGACGCGCACCGTGGTCAGGGGCTCGTTCGACGACCCGTCCTTCGCCGTGTTCGGCCTGGACGACGGGTACGTCGTAGCGGCGGCCGCCGTCGACGACTCCGGGGCGGTCCGCGCGGCCCGCCGAATGATCGACCGCCGTGTCCCGGCAGACGCCGACCAGCTGTCCGACCCGTCCGTCAACCTGCGTGCGCTCCTGCGGAACTGACGTGCCATCAGGCAGATCAGACCGTACCGAGTGCATGCGCAGAAGGGATCGAAGGACCCCGTGAGCACCAGTACCGAACCCACCAGGTCCCGCGCGGGCGCGCGGGCCGACCGCGACACCCACTTCGAGGTCGAGCAGTTCTACTACGAGGAGGCCGACCTCCTCGACGCCGGCCGTTACACCGACTGGCTCGACCTGCTCGCCGACGACCTCGACTACTGGATGCCGACCCGTACCGACCGGCTGCGCCGGCAGCAGGCTCTCTCCGTCGCGGCACGCGGCGAGGCCGCCTTCTACGACGAGACGAGGGAGAGCCTGGCCTGGCGCGTCCGCCGCTTCGACTCCGGCATGGCCTGGGCCGAGGACCCGCCGTCGCGCACCCGGCACCTGGTGACCAACGTGCTGGTCCGGCACATCGACCCGCAGGAGAACGCGGGCTTCACCGAGGACGACCTCCTGGTGCGCTCCGCCTTCCTGGTCTACCGCAACCGTCTGGAGCGCGAGGAGAACGTCTTCGCCGGCGGCCGCACCGACATCCTGCGTCGTACACCGGACGGACTGCGCGTGGCCCGCCGCACCATCCTCCTGGACCAGAGCACCCTCCAGGCGAAGAACATCTCCACCTTCTTCTAGCCCCCTCCCCTCCAGCCCGCCGCTCTCCACTGCCGATGGGAACTTCTGTGACCGACCTCCACCTCAAGCACCACCGCGTGGCCACCTCGCTCGGCGAGATCGCCGTCGCGGAGACCGGGCACGGCCCGGTGCTCGTCATGCTGCACGGCGGCGGCCCCGGCGCCTCCGGCGTCAGCAACTACCACCAGAACCTGCCGGAGCTCGCGCGGCACTTCCGTGTCCTGCTGCCGGACCAGCCCGGCTTCGGCGACAGCTATCGCCCCACCGAGAAGGACCTCGACGAGCGGTCCATCACGGAGATCACCGCGGACGCCCTCTTCCAGGCGCTGGACTCCCTCGGCGTCGACACCTTCCACCTCCTCGGCAACAGCCTCGGCGGCGCCGCCGCCATCGCCATGGCACAGCAGCGCCCCGACCGCGTCACCCGCCTGGTGCTGATGGCCCCCGGCGGCGGCTGGCTGCCCTTCGGCCCGACGCCGACGGAGGGGCAGAAGGAGATGTTCCGCTACTACAACGGCACGGGCCCCAGCGAGAAGAAGATGGGCGCCTTCATCCGCACCATGGTCTTCGACCACAAGCAGTTCGGTGCCGACGTCGTCAAGGCCCGTTACGAGGCCTCCCTCGACGAGAGCCACATCGCCTTCTACCACCTCTCCAACGCGGCCTTCGCCAAGCGCGGCGGGATGGACCCGCTCTGGCGCGACCTGCACAAGATCAAGGCACCCACTCTGCTGCTGTGGGGCCGCGACGACCGCACCATCACGCTCGACGGCGCCCAGCTGATGCTCAAGCAGATCCGGGACGTACAACTCCACGTCTTCGGCCGTTGCGGCCACTGGGTGCAGCTGGAACGCCGGCACGAGTTCGAGCGGCTCGTCACCGGATTCCTCACCGAGGAGGCGTCATGAGCCGCGGCTGGCTGGAGGGGTACTCCGCGCTGATCACCGGCGGCGGCTCCGGCATCGGACGCGCCGTCGCCGAGCGTTTCCTGGCCGAGGGGGCGTCCGTCACCATCGTCGGCCGGGACAAGGAGCGCCTGGACGAGGTCGCCCAGGCCGCCGACGCCCCCGAGCGGCTCCACACCGTCACCGCCGACGTGCGCGACCCCGAGGCGCTGCACCGGGCCGTAGCCGCCACCGTGGAACGCTTCGGCAAGCTCGACACCCTCGTCGCCAACGCGGGTGTCTGGGACTACCAGCGCCAGCTCACCCGCCTGACGGCGAAGGAACTCGACACCGCCTTCGACGAGATCTTCTCCATCAACGTCAAGGGCTACCTGCTGGCGGCCGAAGCGGCCTGGCCCGAACTGGTCAAGACCCGCGGCAGCATCGTCATGACGCTGTCCAACGCCTCCTTCTACGTCAACGGCGGCGGCCCCCTCTACACCGCCAGCAAGCACGCCTGTCTCGGCCTGATGCGCGAACTCGCCTACGAACTGGCCCCCAAGGTCCGCGTCAACGGCGTCGCCTGCGGAGGCATGAACACCGACCTGCGCGGCCCCCGGGCCCTCGACCTCTCGGGGCGCTCCCTGTCGGCGTCGTTCGCGAAGAGGTCCCCGGACGCCCCGCCCCCGCCCATCCCCCTGCACGACTCAAGCACCGACCCGCGCGACTTCACCGGTTCGTACGTCCTGCTGGCCGCACGCGATCAGAGCGGCCCCATCACGGGCCAGGCGATCTCCGTCGACGGCGGCATCGGTGTCCGCGGCTTCGCCACCGCCGCAGGCGGCGACCACCTCTGAGCTCGACGAGGAGCCCACCGTGACCACGCCCCACCCGCACAACTCCGGCCGTGCGGTCGACCTGAACCCGGCCGCGGCCGTCGCCCGCAACGCCCGGTACCACGGCGACACCGTCGTCATCGACTACCCGGGAGGCGACCTGACCTTCCGGCAGCTCGACGACAGATCCGCTCGCCTGGCCACAGTCCTGGCCACCGGCGGTGTCCGCGACGGCGACCGCGTCGCCTATCTCGGCATGAACAGCGCCGCCTTCTTCGTCACCATGCTGGCCGCCTTCCGCCTGGGCGCGCTGTTCGTCCCGGTGAACTTCCGCCTCGCCGACCCCGAACTCGCCCAGGTGCTGGAGAGCAGCGGAGCCAAGGCCATCGTCTGCGAGGAGGACCACCGGGCGGGCGTCGACCGGGTCAAGGCCGGCACCGCCCTCAGCCGGTTCCTGCTCGTCGACGACGACCCCGAGGCGCCTGCCTCACCGGCGGCGGGCTGGGAACCCTGGTCGTCGCTCGTCGCCGGGGCCGAGCCCACCCCCACCATCGTGGCCAAGCAGGCGGATGACCCGGCCGTCCTGATGTTCACCTCGGGCACGACGGGCATGCCCAAGGGCGTCGTGCTGACCCACGGCAACGCCTGGTGGAACTCCGTCAACGTGGAACTCCGTCTGGACACCCGGCGGGGCGACGTCACCTACGCGGCGGCACCGCTGTTCCACATCGGCGCGCTCAACAGCTTCGCGCTGCGCATCCTCACCCGGGGCGGTACCGCGGTCGTACGCAGGAGCTTCGACCCCCAGCAGTGTGCCGACGACCTGGTGCGCCTGAAGGTCAACTCCATGTTCGGCGTACCCCAGATGTTCGCCGCGCTCGCCCGGGTGCCCGGCCTTTTCGACAACGACCTCGGTTCCCTGCGCGCGGTCGTCGTCGCCGGTGCCCCGGTCCCGCCCTCGCTGGTCCGGAGCTACGCCGACCGGGGCCTGCTGCTCCAGCAGGCATGGGGCCTGACCGAGACCGCGCCGTTCGCCACTCACCTTCCGGCCGAGCGCACCCTCGACAAGATCGGCTCGGCGGGCATCCCCATGCCCTACACCCAGGTCCGCGTGGTCGACGCCCTCACCGGGCAGCCCGTCGAGGCCGGCACGCGCGGCGAGATCGTCGTCCGCGGCCCGAACGTGGCGGCCGGCTACTGGAACAACCCCGAGGCGACCGAGGCCGGCTACGACGCCGAGGGGTGGTTCCACTCCGGGGACATCGGCTACCTCGACGACGACGGCTACCTGTATGTCGTCGACCGGCTCAAGGACATGATCATCAGTGGCGGGGAGAACGTGTATCCGGCCGAGGTCGAACACGCGCTCGCCACCATGCCGGGCGTCCTCGACGTCGCCGTCGTCGGTGTCCCCGACCCGCAGTGGGGGGAGACCGTGGCCGCGGTCGTCTCGGTCGCCGAGGGCACCCGTCTCACCCTCGACGCCGTGCGCGAGCACGCCGCCCGGCACCTGGCCCGCTACAAGCTGCCGCGTCGGCTCAAGGTCGTCGAGGACGTGCCGCGCAACGGCTCCGGAAAGCTCGACAAGCCGGCCATCCGGTGTGTCGCGGCCGAGGAGGACTGACGTGCTCCAGGTACCGCCGCTGCCCGACGTCCGCCTGGGCCCGTCCTGGCGGGCAGGGACCGGAAGCCATGGTCGCCGTTTCCGGGACCTGCGCGCGGACGGTGAGGGCGGGGCCGTCGAGGCCCGGGTGGAACGCTGCGCCTGGGGCCGGCTGCGAGACGCGTACCCCGTGGGCCTGCGCGACCTGGAGGTGCGTGTCGGACCATGCGCGGCAGGTGCCCTGGCGGACCTGCTGGCCGAACTCCGCGAGGCGCTCGCCGACGCGGACCCCCTCAGCCGGCGTGTCGTCTTCGCGGTGCCCGTCGACGACCCGGGGCGCATCGCCGCCGCGGAGTCGGCCGGCTTCCGGCGGGTCGTCGACATCGACCTGGACGAGGTCGAACACACGCTGCTGACGTGGGAGCCGGCCTGGGCCACTCGGATCGATCCCGGACTGGACCGGGTTCCGGGAGCGTGACCCCGGAACGCGGGTGGCCGCGGCCACCCGCGTTCCCGCCGTGTGTCGGTTCTCGCCGAGATTCCCCCGGACGAAGTCGATGACCAGCCGGTTGAACCCCTCGGCGTGCTCGATCGTCGCCCAGTGCCCACAGCGGTCACCGCTTCCGCTCCAAGGGCGGGCTGCCCTCGCCGAGGCGGAGGCGGCGGAGGCGGCGGAGGCCGCGGAGATCGACCGGATCATCGAACGGGTGCGGCGGGACGGCCGTGCGCACATGAACCACATGGTCGCCGACTCGTCCGCCGGGTACGGCCCGCGGCTCGCGCAGGCCGTGCCGCTCGGCGAGTCCATCCCCGCGGGCCTGCTCTCCTGACGCCGCGCTGTCCGACCCCGGCGACCGGTCTCCAGGCCCGCCGGGGGCGGCGGGCGGATCAGCGTTGCCGGGCCAGGTCGTCCTCCAGGGCGTGTGCCGCGGCGCCCAAGTCCTTGACCAGGGACTGGAGTCGGTGCGGGTCGTAGCGCACGCTGGGCATCGAGACCGACAGGCCGGCCAGCGTGGTGCCGTCCCGGTCGCGCACCGGTACGCCGATGGCGATCAGACCCCGCTCGGACCGTTCCTTGTTGACGACGAACCCGTTGCGCCGCAGCCGTTCCAGTTCCGTGCGCAGGCGGCCGAGATCGGGCCGGTCGGCCGGACGGTCGCGGTAGCGCTCGGGGGCGTACACCTCCTCCAGCTCCTCGTCGGAGAGGTCGGCGAGCAGGAGCAGCCCCGCCGTGGTGCGGTGCGCCGGGAACACCATGCCCTCCCGGGAGCCGACCCGCAGGGCCTGCCCGCACTCGACGCTGGCGATGAACCGGGCCGTGTCCCCGGTGCGCACGATCAGGTTCGCGGTCTCGTCCAGCAGGCCGACGACCCGTTGCAGGTGCGGCAGGGCCGTCGCGCGCAGCCGCGAGACCAGGGACTGGGAGTGTGCGGCGAGCTCCAGCACCGGTCCCGCGCGGTAGCGGCGGTCGTCGTCCCGCACGGCGAAGTCCCGGTAGACCAGCATCGCGAGGATCCGGTGGGCGGTGGAGCGGGCGACGCCGAGGCGCTCGGCGATCTGCGAGACGGTCGCGCCGCCCTCCATCTGGAGGATGCTCGCGGCCCGCAGCGCGTGGTCCACGCTGGCGATCGGGTAGGGCGGTGGTGTCTTCAACGGCTTGTCCATGGCACGGTCCCCTGATTCTGCCCCGGCGTGGTGCTGATTCTGCTCTCCAGAATCTCCATGTTCTCTCATCAGACACGGAGCACGCTGGTGGCCGTGACTGAGACCTCCCTAGCCCAAGACACCGCCACGGGTTCCCCGGTCCGGCTCCAGGCTGTCGCCGCACAGGGGCAGCCCGAGGTCACCCCGGCGCTCGAAGAGCTCTACCGGGGCTTCGAGCGGGAACTGCTCGTCCCGCTGTGGACCGAGATCGGCGACCTGATGCCGGCCCACCCGCGCTCGCGCGCCGTGCCCCACCTGTGGCGCTGGGAGCGGCTGCGGGAACTGGCGGCCCAGGCGGGCGACCTGGTTCCGGTCGGCCGCGGCGGCGAGCGCCGCGCCATCGCGCTGGCCAACCCCTCCCTCGCCGGCCGTCCCTTCGCCACGCCGACGCTGTGGGCGGCCATCCAGTACCTCATGCCCGGTGAGGACGCCCCCGAGCACCGGCACACCCAGCACGCCTTCCGCTTCGTGGTCGAGGGCTCGGGCGTGTGGACCGTCGTCGGCGGCGACCCGGTGCCCATGAACCGGGGCGACTTCCTTCCGCAGGCCGGCTGGAACTGGCACGCCCACCACAACGCCACCTGCGAACCGATGGCGTGGATCGACGGTCTGGACATCCCGTTCCAGTACGTCACCGAGGCGCAGTTCTTCGAGTTCGGCCGCGACGAGATCAGCGACGCCGAGCGCGCCACCCCGAGGCGCTCGCGCTCCGAGCGCCTGTGGGGCCACCCCGGCCTGCGCCCGCTGGCGGCCACCCCGACCACGCCCGGCAGCCCCCTGCTGTCCTACAAGTGGGAGTACACCGACGCGGCTCTGCGCGACCAACTCCTGCTGGAGAAGGAGGGCTTCGGCGGCACCGTGGAACCCGGCCACGCCGCGGTGCGCTACGCCAACCCGCACGACGGCTCCGACGTCCTGCCGACCGTCCGCGCCGAGTTCCACCGCGTCGCCCGCGGCGCCGAGACCGCGCCGGTGCGCGAGACCGGCTCGTCCGTGTACCAGGTCTTCGACGGCTCCGGTGTGGTGACCGTCGGCGACACCTCCTGGACGGTCACCCGCGGCGACCTCTTCGTCGTCCCGTCCTGGGAGCCGTTCGCAGCCAGGTCCGAGGCCGGCACGACCGACTCCGACGCGGGCGGCCTCGACCTCTTCCGCTTCTCCGACGCGCCCGTCTTCGAGGCGCTCCGGCTCGACCGCACCCAGAAGGACGCCTGACATGAAGCTCGCCACCATCCGCACCGCCGACGGCACCCGGGCGGTCCGTCTCGACGGCGACCACCTGGTCGACCTCGGGTACGCCGACCTGGGCGAGCTGTTCGCCGAGGCCGACTGGCGCACCAGGGCCGCCGCCTCCGGCGCCCGCCACCCCGTCGAGGGCGCCGACTTCGCGCCGGTCGTGCCCAACCCGTCCAAGATCATCTGCGTCGGACACAACTACACCAACCACATCAAGGAGATGGGCCGGAACCTGCCGGACTACCCGACCCTCTTCCCGAAGTTCGCCGACACCCTGCTCGGTGCCCACGACGACATCGCCAAGCCGGCCGAGACCGACGCGCTCGACTGGGAGGTCGAACTGGCGGTCGTGATCGGCAGGGCGGTACGCCGCGCCGACGAGCGGCAGGCCGCCGACGCCATCGCCGGCTTCACCGTCATGAACGACATCTCGGCGCGCGACTGGCAGTTCCGCACCATCGAGTGGACCCAGGGCAAGATCTGGGAAGCCTCCACCCCGGTCGGACCCTACGTCGTCACCCCCGACGAGGTCGGCGGCGTCCGCCCCGCGCTCGCGGTGCGCACGGTCGTCGACGGCCAGGTCATGCAGCGGGACGACACCGGCACGCTGCTGTTCGACCCGGTGTTCCTGGTGCGCTACATCTCCACCATCGTCACCCTGCGCCCCGGCGACATCATCGCCACCGGCACCCCGGCCGGCGTGGGCAACGCCCGTGACCCGAAGGTCTTCCTGCGCCCCGGCAACACCGTGGTCACCGAGATCTCCGGCCTCGGCACCTGCACGAACAAGGTGGTCGAGGCATGACGCGGGCCACCCCCCGGACCCTCGCCGACGCGCGTGCCTGGGCCGGCGCGGGCACGAGGCTGGTGCTCGCCGCCGTCGCGGACCTCGACGAGGCCGGCTTCTTTGCCGACAGTCTGCTGCCCGGCTGGACCCGCAAGCACCTCGCCGCACATGTCGCCGCGAACGCGGACGCCCTGTGCAACCTCGTCCACTGGGCGGCCACCGGCGAGGAGACGCCGATGTACGCCTCCGCCGAGGAGCGCGCCGCCGGCATCGCCAAGGGCCCCGCCCTCTCGGCCGACGAGCTGCGTTCCTGGCTGACCGGCTCCGCGCGACGGCTCGCCGAGGGACTCGACGCGCTCACCGACGAGCAGTGGCGCAACGAGGTCGTCACCGCCCAGGGCCGTACGGTCCCCGCCACCGAACTCCCCTGGATGCGCGCCCGCGAGGTGTGCGTCCACGCCGCCGACCTCGGCACCGGCGTCACCTTCGCCGACCTGCCGGACGGCTTCCTGACCGCGCTGGTCGGCGAGGTCCGTGACAAGCGCGCCCTGACCGAGCTGCCCGACGGGCCGCTGCCGGAGGTCGCGGCCTGGCTGACCGGCCGCCCGCACTCGCTCGCCGACGCTCCCGAGCTCGGCCCGTGGCTCTGAGGAGTCCAGTCATGTCCCATCCTGATGTCATCGTCGTCGGCGGCGGCCTCGGCGGCCTCGGCGCCGCGTTCTCGCTGACCCGCCAGGGCCTGCGCGTCCGCCTGCTGGAGCGCGCCCCGGCCTTCGGCGAGGTCGGCGCCGGCATCCAGCTCGCGCCCAACTGCACCCGCATCCTCGACGACTACGGCCTGCTCGACGAGGCCAAGAGCCTCGGCGTCGTCCCCGACTCCATGGTCATGCGCGACGCCGTCGACGGATCCGAGCTGACCCGGCTCGACCTGCGCGACCTGGAGCGGCGCTACGGCTACCCGTACCTGGTCATCCACCGCAGCGACCTGCACGGCCTGCTGCTGCGCGCCTGCGAGCGCGCCGGCGTCGAGCTGATCACCGACGCGCAGGCCACCTCGTACGAGAACACCGGCGACGGCGCTCGCGTGACCCTCGCCTCCGGCGAGACGCACGAGGCCGGCGTCGTCATCGCGGCCGACGGACTGCACTCCCCGGCCCGCAAGCTGCTCGTGGACGACGAGCCCGTCTCCTCGGCGTACGTCGCCTACCGCGGCACCGTGCCCGCCGAACTGCCGCGGGTGCGGTCCACCGACCTCGGCGAGGTCGTGGTGTACGTCGGCCCCTCCTGCCACTTCGTGCACTACGGCCTGCGCGGCGGCGAACTGCTCAACCAGGTCGCCGTCTTCGAGTCGCCCAAGGCCCTGGCCGGTCAGGAGGACTGGGGCACGCCCGACGAACTCGACGCCGCCTTCGCCAGGACCTGCGACTTCGTCCAGGACGGACTGCCGTTCATGTGGCGGGACAAGTGGTGGCGGATGTTCGACCGCGACCCCGTCATGACCTGGGTGCGCGGCCGGATCGCGCTGCTCGGCGACTCCGCGCACCCGCCGCTGCAGTACATCGCGCAGGGCGCGGTCATGGCGATCGAGGACGGCTGGGTGCTGGGCGAGCACGTCGCCCGCAACCGGACCGCGGACGGCACCGTCGACTGGGACACCGCCCTCGCCGCCTACGAGGCGGTCCGCCCGGAGCACTGCCGGCGCGTGCTGAGCACCTCCCGCGCCTGGGGCGAACTGTGGCACCTCGACGGCGTCCCCCGCGAGCAGCGCAACATACTCCTGCGGGCCCGCGACACCTACGACTACTCGTTCGTCGACTGGCTGTACGGCCCGACCGCGCTGACGCCGGACGAGGAACCGCCCATGTTCCGCCCGATCCCGCTGTCCGCGGCGGACGCCGAGGTCCCGCCTCCCGTCGTGGAAGGCAGCGCAGCGTGAACGACGCCTACCTGTACGCGGCCGTCCGCACCCCGTTCGGCCGCTTCGCCGGAGCCCTCGCCGGGGTACGTCCCGACGATCTCGCGGCGACCGCGCTGCGCGGCCTGCTGGACCGGGCGCCCGGCCTCGACCGGGCCGAGATCGGCGACGTGGTGTGGGGCAACGCCAACGGCGCCGGCGAGGACAACCGCAACGTCGGCCGGATGGCCGTCCTGCTGGCCGGGCTGCCGACGAGCGTGCCCGCCACGACGGTCAACCGGCTGTGCGGCTCCGGCCTGGACGCGGCGATCAACGCCGCGCGCACCCTGGAGTCCGGTGACGCGGACGTCGTCGTCGCCGGCGGTGTGGAGTCCATGACCCGGGCACCCTGGGTGCTGCCCAAGCCGGAACGGGCCTTTCCCGCCGGTGATGCCAGGGCCGTCTCCACCACGCTGGGCTGGCGTCTTGTCAACCCGGCGATGCCGAAGGAGTGGACGGTCTCGCTGGGGGAGTGCAACGAACTGCTGCGGGACAGGTTCTCCATCTCCCGCGAGCGGCAGGACGCGTTCGCGGTGCGCTCCCACCGGCTCGCCGCGCGCGCCTGGGACGAGGGCTTCTACGACGACCTCGTCACGACCGTCCCGGGGCTCGCCCGCGACGAGGGCATCCGCCCCGACACCGATCCCGGCCAACTGGCCGCCCTCAAGCCGTCGTTCCGCCCGGACGGGACGATCACCGCCGGCAACGCCTCCCCGCTCAGCGACGGGGCGTCGGCGCTGCTGATGGGCACCGCGGCCGCCGCCGACCGGATCGGTCTGGACCCCGTCGCGCGCGTCGCCGGGCGCGGCGTGCACGCTGTCGAGCCGCAGATGTTCGGCTACGCGCCCGTCGAGGCCGCGCGGAAGGCGCTGCGCCGGGCCGGCATCGGCTGGGACGACGTGGGCGCGGTCGAGCTGAACGAGGCGTTCGCGGTGCAGTCGCTCGCCTGCGTCGACGCCTGGGGCATCGACCCGGAGATCGTCAACACCCGGGGCGGCGCCCTCGCCATCGGCCATCCGCTGGGCGCCTCCGGCGGCCGGCTGCTCGGCACCCTGGCGAAGGTGCTGCGCGAGCGGCGCAGGCGCTGGGGGGTCGCGGCCATCTGCATCGGTGTGGGCCAGGCCCTCGCCGTCGTACTGGAGAACGTCGCCGGGGAGGTGAGCGCAGGATGAGCGCGACCACCGTCGCCGCGACACCCGACGAGGCCGTCGCCGGCATCGCGGACGGTTCCACCGTCCTGGTGGGCGGTTTCGGTCTGGCGGGGATGCCGTTCGATCTGATCGACGCCCTCATCCGGCAGGGCGCCGGTGAGCTGACCGTGGTGTCCAACAACGCCGGCAACGGGGACGTGGGCCTGGCCGCGCTGCTCAAGGCAGGCCGGGTGCGCAAGGTGATCTGCTCCTTCCCCCGGCAGAGCGACTCCTACGTCTTCGACGACCTGTACCGGGCGGGCCGGGTGGAGCTGGAGGTGGTGCCGCAGGGCACCCTGGCGGAGCGGATGCGGGCCGCCGGTGCGGGCATCGGCGCCTTCTACAGCCCCGTCGGCGTGGGCACGCCGCTCGCCGAGGGCAAGGAGACACGGCGGATCGACGGGCGCGTCCACGTCCTGGAGCACCCGATCAAGGGGGACGTGGCCCTGGTCTCCGCGCATCGGGCCGACACCGTGGGCAACCTCGTCTACCGCAAGACCGCACGGAACTTCGGGCCCGTGATGGCCACCGCGGCGCGGCTGGTCGTCGCCCAGGTCACGGAGATCGTGCCGGCGGGGGAGATCGACCCGGAGACCGTGGTCACCCCGGGTATCTACGTCGACCGCCTGGTGCGGGCGCAAGCCCGCCGGCTCACCGTCCGAGGAGCCCGCTGATGACGATCGCAGCACCGGTGGAGCACACCGGCCGGCCGCCGCTCACCACCGAGGAGCTGGCGGCCCGCGTCGCCCGCGACATCCCGCCCGGCTCCTACGTCAATCTCGGCATCGGGCAGCCGACCCGGATCGCCGAGCATCTGCCGGCCGACGCCGGGATCGTGCTCCACACCGAGAACGGCATGCTCGGCATGGGGCCGGCCGCGGTGGGCGACGAGGTGGACCCCGATCTCACCAACGCCGGGAAGGTGCCGGTCACCGAGCTGCCGGGGGCGTCCTACTTTCACCACGCGGACTCCTTCGCGATGATGCGCGGCGGTCACCTGGACGTGTGCGTCCTCGGGGCGTTCCAGGTCTCCCACCACGGCGACCTGGCCAACTGGCACACCGGCGACCCGGACGCCGTCCCGGCCGTGGGAGGCGCGATGGACCTGGCCGTCGGGGCGCGGCGGGTGCTGGTGATGATGAGGCTGTTCACCCGGGACGGCGCGCCCAAGCTGGTGTCCGCGTGCACGTACCCCCTGACCGGTACCGGCTGCGTGAGCCTGGTCTACACCGACCACGGTGTCTTCGAGCCCGGCCCGGACGGGGTCCGCGTGCGGGAGACGTACGGCATCACGGTGGCCGAGCTGCGGGGGCGGCTCGGCGTCGACCTCCTCGACTGACCCACGGGCGGTGCCGCGCGGTCCGCGGCACCGCCCGCTTTACGGTCGGTCAGGGAACTGTGCGGCGCGTGCGGCGCGGAATCGGTGTGTACGGCCGCGATGCGGCGGCGCGTTAGGATCCCGGCATGGCGAACCTTCGACAGGCGCAGAAGCAGATGACGCGCCGCTTGCTGCTGGAGTCGGGACTTGAGCTGTTCACGACGAAGGGATACGCCGCCACCACGGTCGACGACATCGCGACCGCGGCGGGCACCACCCGGGTGACGTTCTACGCCTACTTCCCCTCCCGCAGCGAGCTGATGAAGGCGCTCATCGACGAGCGGCTCAACGAGGCCCTGCAACGGGTCAGTTCGCCCGAGCACGGCTCCACCGCCCAGAGCCTGGTCGCGACCGTGGCCGACGGGACGCCGGAGGCGATCGGCGCCTGGTTGCGGCACACCGCCGACAGCTGGCCGGCGATCCGGCCGATCATCCGGGTGGGCCGGGACGCCGCGGCGATCGACCCGGAACTCGCCGACCTGGTGGAGCGATGGCTGGAGGAGGCCATCAGGGACATCGAGGACGGACTGACGGCGGCCGGGCGCTTCGCACCTCATCAGCGCCGCTTCCGGGGCGTGCTGGCCATGGCCGAGCTGGACTACGTCGCCCAGCACTGGGACGGCGCCGACTGGAAGCTCACCCGCGAGCAGATGCTCGACGAACTCGGCGCCAGCTGGGTGCGGTTGCTCAACTGACCGCCGCCGCCCGAGGTCAGGCCGCGGCCTCGAACAGCAGCGCCCGCAGCCAGGCCACGAAGGACCGGTCGGACAGACGCGGGTTCCACACCATGTCGATGCCGAGCCCGGGCAGCGGGAACGGGAACTCCTCGATCCGCACGTCGGCGAGCGTCCGCATGGTGGCGGCGACCCGGTACCGCAGGAGCGCGACGCCGCCCGCGCGGGCGACGAGGAACGGCACCAGCAGGAAGTCGGAGATCCACTGGCCGACCCGGTAGGGGATCTGCTTGTCCTCCAGCACCGAGTACGGGAAGACCCGCCGTTCGGTGTCGACCACGATGTGCCGCTCGGTGGTGAGCAGTTCGAGCGCACTCGCCTGCGGCGGGGTCTCCGGGGAGGCGACCACCACGCAGCGGTCGTCGTACAACCGCTCGCGCGGGTGGGGCGAGAAGTGCCCCTCGGAGATCAGTACCACGTCGACGCCGCCCTCGGTGAAGGTGGCCTCGGTCGGCACCGCGATCGTCCGCACGCGCAGCGTGGCGCGCGGCGCGCGCTCGGCGACGAGCCGCGTCAGCCGGGGGCCGATGACGAACGCCGTGCTGTTCGTCATGGCGACCGTGATGACCCGTTCGTCCGTGGCGGGGTCGAAGCAGGGGAACTCGACGATCTGCGCCGTCTGCTGGAGCGCGCTGCGCAGCGGCGCGATCAGCTCCAGCGCCCGCGGGGTGAGCGTGACGCCGCTGCCCTGCCGGACGACGAGCTCGTCGCCCAGCAGGCGCCGCATCCTGGTCAGGGCGTGGCTCATGGCCGGCTGCGACAGCCCGACCCGTTCCGCCGCCCTGGTCACCGAACGCTCCTCAAGGAGCGCGAGAAGGGGTACCAGCAGGTTGAGATTGACCGACGCCAGCCGGTCCAGCCCCGAAACCGGGGTGCTCTCACCGTCGTCGCTCATGGAGCGAACCCTACGTCGCCGCCCCGGTCATGCGACGCAGCCGGGGAATGGGGATGCGGTGGTCGAGCGCCGCGGCGGTGGTGGTGGTGCCGTCCTCCTGCGACCAGGTCAGCAACGCCGGTCCGCCGCCGGGCGCTCCGTCGGCGTACGCCGGTTCCCCGGCCGCCGGAAGGTGCCCCACCGCCTTGAGGGTCAGTCCGAACTGCTCGGTCCAGAAGTACGGCTGGAAGGTGAGCGGCGGTGCGCCCGTGCCGTGGACGAGCGCCCGGGCGGCCGCCTTCGCCTGCTCGACGGCACTGCTCCACAGGGGGATGCGGCGCGGGCCCTGCGCGGTGGGGAGGGCCGCGAGGTCACCGGCCGCCGCCACGTCGGGGCGGGCCAGGCCCCGCGCGTCGACCGGTACGGCGCCGTTCGCGACGAGACCGGTGCCGGCGAGCCACTCCGTGTTGGGCACGTCGCCGACGGCCGTGAGCAGGAGTTCCGCGGTCAGGACCGCGCCCTCCTCCAGCACGACCCGGGCGTCGCCCGGCCGCCCCTCGACCCGGGCCCCGCCGGTCTCGACGAGGGTGAGTCCCCGGTCCCGCGCGGCGGCGGTGAAGACACCGGCGAGGTGCGGACCGAGCTGCGCGGCCAGCGGCATCCCCTGGGAGACGAGGGTGACCGGGCAGCCGGCGGCCAGGCATCCCGAGGCGATCTCCATGCCCAGCGGGCCGCCGCCGACGACGAGTACCGAGGGCCGGCCCGCCAGGCGGCGGCGCAGCGTCAGCGCGTCGTCGAGTCCGCGCAGGGTGATCTCGTCGGGCAGCTCGGACAGCCGCCGCGCCCGGGAGCCCGTGGCGAGGACGACGCGGTCGTACGGCAGCGCGGTGCCGTCGTCGAGCGTGACGATCCGCAGGTCGAGGTCGAGCCCGCTCGCGCGCACGCCCAGGAGCTCGGTCGCCCCGTGGCCGGCCGGCGGGAGCGTGTGCGAGGAGACGTCGGCGCCGTCGAGCAGCAGCGCCTTCGACAGGGCGGGGCGGCTGTACGCCGGGTGCGGCTCGTCGCCGACCACGGTCAGTTCGCCGTCGAACCCGGCCTCGCGGAGCGTGTCGGCGGCGGTGAGCCCGGCGATCCCGTTGCCGACGACGACCACGCGTTCCAGGGTGCCGGTGCTCATCCGAGCCTCAGTGCGGCGACCGGGCACATCCGGGCGGCGGCGTTCGCGGCGGCGGTGTCGGCTCCGTCGACCTCCTCGCGGTCGAGGACCAGTTCGCCCTCGTCGTCGAGGTGCATGAGCTGCGGGGCGGCCTCTTCGCACAGACCGTGGCCCTCGCAGCGGGCGCGGTCGAGAACGATCCTCATACGGGGATCACCTCCAGGACGGGGAGCTCTTCGATGCTCCGGGTGATGTTGCTGGGAACACGGACCTCGGGTCCGACGACGAGGCGCTCGACGCGCCGGGACAGCGCCTCGATCACGGCGTGCGCCTCCAGCCGGGCGAGCCCCTGGCCCGCGCAGCCGTGCGGGCCGTATCCGAACGACAGGTGGTCGGCCGGGTTGCGTTCGACCAGGAAGGTGTCCGGGTCCTCGTAGTGCCGGGGGTCACGGTTGCCGGCGCCGAGCAGTACCGCGATCTGTGCGCCCGCCGGGACGACGGTGCCCTCGATGTCGACGTCCCGGGTGGCCAGCCGGCCCCAGACGTTGACGGGCGTCCAGAAGCGCAGCACCTCGTTGAACGCGCCCGGTATCCGCGACGGGTCGAGGCGCACCCGTTCGAGCTGGTCGGGATGCGCGGCGAAGAGGGCGACGGCGTTGCCGATCGCCGCGACGGTCGTGTCGACGCCGGCGCCCAGGTACTGGTGGATGATGTGGCCGGCCGTGCCCTCGGGGACGGCGCCGCGCGCCTCGGCATCGAAGATGCCCCGGCCCACGGAACCCTCGGCCAGGTCGTCGGCCGTGACCTCGGAGCACCATGCGTACAGTTCCCCGGCGATGGGGAAGCTCTCCGCCGTGCGCTGGTTCATCGGGCCGAGCACCTGCATGGCGGCCTGGCCCCAGCGCAGCATGTTGTCGCGTGTGCGTCCGGTGAAGCCGATCAGGTCCGCGACGACCTCCAGGGGGAAGGCACGGGCGAGGGCGTCGACGGCCTCGAAGGACCCCTTCGCGACGAGATCGGCGACCAGCGCGTCCGCCTTCGCCTCGATCCGGCCCTTCAGGCCGCGCAGGGCGCGCGGTGAGAGGTTCTCGGTGAGCGTGGCACGCAGCCGGGTGTGCACCGGCGGGTCGGAGGCGAGCGAGGTACCGGTCAGCGCCTGGTTGGCCGCCGGGTTGAACGCGATCGACGCCGAGGAGAACGACTCCCAGTCCGCGAGCGCGCGGCGGATGACGTCGTACCGCGTCAGCGCGTAGACGTCGTTCCTCGGCAGGTGGACGACGGGGCCCAGGTCCCGCAGCTCGGCGTGGGCAGGACACGGGTCCAGGACGACCTCGTCGGCGAAGAGGTCGACGTCTGAGGTGGGCGGTGTGCTCATGGCCCCAGTGAAGTGGCCGAGTTTACATCCATCAAGTGAATGATTTACATGGCGTTACATGCACGGCATTCATGCGACATCCCGCTGTGCCTCCGTGCTCTGATCTTCGGCCTGGACGCAACCCTCAGTGCATTGTTTTTTCGTGGTGTTCGTTTCATTGACGTTGTGTAAACCGAATGGTTAGCGTGACGGCAGCCACAGGGTGCGCCGTCGCACCCCACACCGGACACGTGAGGCAGTCATGAGCGTGAACAGCAACACCGTGAACACCGTCCTCGGCCCGGTGCCGGCCGAGGAGTTGGGCGTCGTCTCGGTCCACGAGGCCCTGCTGTCGGTGCTCCCCGGTGCGGAGCACGCCTTCGACATCACCTTCGACCGGGCCGAGATCTTCGAGACACTGGCCGCGAAGCTGCGGGACTTCCGCGCCCACGGCGGCGGCACGATCGTCGACAGCACCGGCATGTTCCACGGACGGGACGTCCGGCTCTACGAAGCCCTGTCCCGTACGACCGGCGTCCACATCGTCGCCTCGACCGGCCAGGGCCCCGAGGAACTCCTCGGCGGGTACTTCCTCACGCCGCAGACCAACCCGCCGACGCCGTGGCCGGCCGACAGGTTCGCCGACCTCTTCACCCGGGAGATCACCGAGGGCATGGTGGTCCCGCGTGTGGAGCGCCGCGCCCCCGCAGGGCTGGTGGCCACCGCGGTGACGCCGACCGGCATGACCGCGACCGACGAGAGCCTCCTGCGCGGCGCGGCCCGCACCGCCCTCGCCACCGGCGTCGCGGTCTCCGTCCACCACGGCGGCGACGCGGTCCACGACCTCGGCACCGTGCTCGACGAGAGACTGCCGGCCGACCGGGTCGTCGTCGGCGGGCTGGACCGCAAGGACGCCGTCGCCGCCGGCGCGCCCGCGAAGGTCGCCGGCCTGGGTGCCTACGTCGCGCTCGACCACGTCGGCACCGAGGACGCCGAGCACATCACCGACGCCGAACGCGCCGGCCTGGTCGCCGACCTCGTGCGGGCCGGCTTCGCCGACCGGATCCTGCTCTCCGCCGGCGCGACCGGAGTGGCGAAGGGCCACCCCGCGAACGACCTCCCGTACAGCCACGTCCTGACCGCCTTCGTGCCGCTGCTGAAGGCACGGGGCCTCGGCGACGACGTGCGGCGGATTCTCGTGGCCAATCCGCGCGACCTGCTCGCGACGCGCTGAACGACCGTCAAGTCTCTTCTCAAAGGTGAGTGTTGTGTCGAGAGTGAACACCGTCCTGGGGCCGATCCCCGCCGACGAGCTGGGGCTCGTGGCGATCCACGAGCACATCGGGTACGGCATGCCCGGCTCGGAGCTGGACACGAAGTGGTGGAAGACGCCCGAGCAGCGCTACGAGGAGACCGTCCCCAAGCTGCGCAGGTTCCACGAACTGGGCGGCGGCACCTTCGTCGACGCGACCGGCATCTGCAACGGCCGCGACGTGGACCACTACAAGTCCCTGTCCGCGAAGACCGGCGTCCACATCGTCGCCTGCACCGGCTTCGTCGGCGGCGACACCGCGCTGCCGCACTTCGCCCGAGCCGACGTCGACTACCTGACCCGGCAGTTCGTCCACGAGATCACCGTCGGCATCGGTACCACCGGCAGCCTCGCCGGCGTCATCAAGGTCGGCGTGAGCCGCGGCGGCCGTATGACGGACCTGGACAAGCGCATCTACCGCGCCGCGGCCCGCGCCTCGCTCACCACGGGCGTGCCGATCCTCACCCACCTCGCGATCGACGCCGAGAACGCGATCGCGATCTTCGAAGAGGAGGGACTGCCCCTCGACCGCGTGCTGTTCGGGCACGTCGACGACGGCGTGAACGCCGACAGGACGCGCGACGTCTGGATCGCGGAACAGGGCGGCCGCATCGGCTTCGACACCTTCGGCTACGAGACCGAGCTGCCGGACCCGCCCTTCTGGGCCCGCCCCCGCAAGGAGCGGCTGGACCACTTCCTGCGGTTCATCGGCGAAGGCCGGCTCGGCCGGGTCCTCGCCTCCGCCGACGCCAACTGCAGCCCCCTGGGCTGGCCCGGCGTCGAAGGACACACCGTCAACTACATCTTCGACGACCTGATCCCCGACCTGCGCGCCGCCGGCCTGGACGAGGCCGCCATCAAGACGATCTTCGTCGACAACCCCGCCGACTTCCTGACCATCCAGAAGTAAGAGAGAACCACCATGCAGTCCTCGGACCTGAGAAACCTGAAGATCGCCGTGGTCGGAGCCGGATACGGCGGCGCCGCGGCAGCCAAGGCCCTGAGCCTGCTCGGCGCCGACGTGAACGTCTACGAGCAGGCGAACCGGATCCGTGAGGTCGGCGCCGGCATCGGTCTGCGTCCCGCCACGATCAACCGGTTCCGCCAGTGGGGCATCTTCGACGCGATCGCGAAGGTCAGTTCCCCCAGCGAGTACTTCGAGATCCTCACCGCCACCGGTGAACCGATCATGAAGGAGGGGTGGCCCGCCGCCGGGGACCAGACCCACACCCATCTGATCCACCGCGGCGACTTCATCGACGCCCTGCTGGGCGTGCTGCCCGAGGGCATGGTGCACCTGGGCCACAGGCTGCGCACCGCCGAGGACAAGGGCGACAGTGCCGTCCTCACCTTCGAGAACGGCAGGACCGTCGAGGCGGACCTGGTCGTCGGCGCCGACGGCATCAAGTCGGTCGTGCGGCACCAGCTGTTCAGCGACAAGGGCCCCGTCTTCTCCGGCGAGCACGCCTACCGCGCCGTCATCTCCGTCGCCGACGCCCATGGCATGGTCGCCGACGACAACCTCCGGATGTACATCGGCAAGGGCACCAAGGTCTACCTGCTGCCGCTGCGGCACCGGGGCCAGGTGTCGTTCGACATCACCGCCCTGTGCCCGGACGACACCTGGACGCCGCGGATCACCAAGGACGACCTGCTGGCGACGGTGCGGGGCTTCGACGAGCGACTCGTCGCCATCACACGCGACCTCGACATGGACAGCGTGAACATCCGCGCGGTGTACGACATCGACCCCGTCGACACCTGGCACTCCCGCTCCGTCGTCCTCGTCGGCGATGCCGCCCACTCGATGCTGCACCACCAGGGCCAGGGCGCGAACTCGGCCATCGAGGACGCCGGGGCGCTCGCCGACGCCCTGCGCGAAGCCGACTC
Organism: Streptomyces sp. NPDC001056; assembly: GCF_053598955.1. Classification (NCBI taxonomy): domain Bacteria; kingdom Bacillati; phylum Actinomycetota; class Actinomycetes; order Kitasatosporales; family Streptomycetaceae; genus Streptomyces; species Streptomyces sp. NPDC001056. The sequence continues at coordinate 59,180 of NZ_JBSFLI010000015.1, forward strand.
CCCGCAGGAGGCGCTGGCGCTGTACCAGGCCACCCGCAAGCCGGTGACCGACACCTTGCAGGCCGTCTCGCGCCAGGGCTGGACGGAGGACGAGATCAACGACGTCTTCCCCGGCCAGAAGCCCGCGACCGCCGCCGCACCGAAGGAGTGACGTCATGCCGCTGCATCCCGAGATCGCCGAGTTCCTCGCCGGCCTGCCCACCCCGCCCGAGGGCCCGCTCGACCCGGCCGCCCTGCGCGCCGCCGACGAGGCGCACGTCGCGCCCGTCGAGGAACGCCTGCCGCTGCACGCGGTGCGGGACGTCACGGCGCGGACCGCGTCCGGCGACGTCCCGGTGCGGATCTACACGCCGACCGAGGCCGAACGGCACGGCCTGCTGGTGTACTTCCACGGCGGTGCCTTCTTCCTCGGCAGCCTGGAGACGCACGACCACGTCGCGCGCTCGCTGGCCGCGGAGACCGGGCTGAAGGTCGTCTCCGTCGGCTACCGCCTCGCGCCCGAGGCCGCCTTCCCCGCCGGACTCGACGACTGCCACGCCGTCGTACGGTGGGCCGCCGAGGAGGGGGAGGACCTGGGCTGGGACGGTACGACCCTCGCCGTCGCCGGCGACAGCTCCGGCGGCAACCTCGCCGCCGCGGTCGTGGCCCGCGCGCACGACGAGGGCTTCGACCGGATCACCCACCAGATCCTCTACTACCCCTCGCTGGACCTGGACTTCGAGGTCGACCGCTACCCGTCGCTGCGGGAGAACGCGGTCGGCTACGGCCTGGAGACGGCGGGCCTGAAGCCCTTCAACGCCTTCTACCTCGACAGCGGCGCCGACCCCGCGGACCCGCTCGTCTCGCCGGTCAAGCGAGCCGACCTCGCCGGGCTGCCGCCGGCGCTCGTCGTCACCGCCGAGTTCGACCCGATGCGCGACGAGGGCGAACTCTACGGCCGGCGGCTCCAGGAAGCCGGCGTGGCGGCGACGGTGCGCCGCTACGAGGGCGCGAACCACGGATTCGTGCAGCACTTCTCCTGGACCGCGGAGTACCACGAGGTCTTCGCCCTGACCCGCGACTTCCTCGGCCGGCACTGAGCCCACCCAGGTACGAGTTCGAAGAGAGAGCCATGACGCACGCAGTCGACGTCCATCCCCTGGTCTCGCCATGGGGCCGGTTCGGTCTGTACAGCTTCTTCCTCGACGCACCCGAGCCGGCGATCGTGGACACGGGCATCGCCTCGTCGCCCGCCGAAGGGATGGCTCCGGCGCTGGAGGCGATCGGCCGCCGCATCGAGGACGTCCGCTGGATTTTGCTGACGCACGGTCACATCGACCACATCGGCGGGGCGTACGCCCTGTGGGAGCTCACCGGCCGGCGCGCACAGGTGGTCATCCACGAGGCCGACGCACCGCTGCTCCGCTCCAGGAGGGCCCATGTGGAGGAGTACCGCGCGGGCCGCGGCCGCTACCTGCGCGACCCCGAGGGCGAGGCCAGGGTGGCGGCGGCCGCGGAAGCCGTCATCTCCGGCGAGATGGAACCCACCCTGCTCGTCAGGGGCGGCGAGCGGCTCTCCCTGGGCGGCGACGTCACCGTGTCGGTGCACTCGCTCCCCGGCCACACGCCCGGCTCGGTGGCCTACGCCGTCGACGGCCGGCGGTCGGTGTTCGCCGGCGACGCCGTGCAGGTCCACGGTGCCGCCAACGGCTTCCCCGGCTACACGGACCCGGCCGCGTACCGTGCGGGGCTGCGGCACCTGCGCGACGAGGTCGGTCCGCGGAACCTGTACCTCGGGCACCCGTACCGCCGCGCCGACGGCACGCCGTACGGCGTCGAACTCGACGAGGCGCAGGCCCGGGAGGCCCTCACCCAGAGCCTCGCCGCCGAACATCGCGTCGCGACGGCCGCCTGCGCCTGCCTGGAGGCCGGGCTGCGGGAGACGGACTCGCCGTACTCACCCTTCGCCCCCGTCGCCGACGCGCTCGGCTACACCGGCGACCCGGCGCTGGAGCCGTCGCCGTTCTTCACCTCGCTGCACGGCTACCGCGCGCAGCACCACCCGACCGTGTAGTACAGGAGCTTCTCACCATGACCGACCTTCCCACGATCCGGGCGGGCGAGCAGACCATCGCCGTCCGCAAGGACCTGCGCGTGCCGATGCGGGACGGCGTCGAACTCGCCGTGGACGCCTACCACGGCGTGGACGACACGCCGCGGCCGGCGCTGATCGCGATGAGCGCCTACGGAAAGGAACTGCAGGCCCTCGCCCTCACCACACCGCCGCAGCGTCGGCCCAGCCCGATGTGGGACGGCTGCATCGAGGCCGGCGACATCGCCCGCGTCGTCCGCGAGGGCTACGTCCACGTCATCGGCGACATGCGCGGCACCGGCGACTCCGGCGGCGTCATGATCGGCAACTACAACTTCGGCGGAGTGCCCCAGGGACAGGACCTCTACGACCTGATCGAATGGGTCGCCGCCCAGCCGTGGTGCGACGGCAACATCGGCATGATCGGCATCTCGTACTTCGGCTCGATGCAGGTGCTCGCCGCCGCCGAGCGTCCGCCGCACCTGAAGGCGATCTTCGTCAGCGGGGGCCACTACGACTTCTACGAGACGACGTACCACGGCGGGATCATGTGGTTCATGCCGCGCGCCGCCCGCGAGGGACGCGGCGGTGACTCCGGGATCGCCCACACGAACGTCACGTCCCGCATGCAGGCGGTCCACAGCCCCGAAGAGCTGCGAAAGCTCGTCGACGAGCGGCTGGACGACCCGGACGTGGCCGCCTGGCCCAACCTCGTCCACGTGCTCAAGTACCCCAGGAACCGCGAGTTCTGGTTCGACATCGTGATGAACCCCCTCGACGGCGACTGGTACGAGGAGCGCAACCCGGTCAACCTGGCCCGGAACATCGACATCCCCGTCTATCTGCAGATCGACCAGGGCCGGGGCTGGACGGTGGACGGACACATCGAGCTGTTCAACGTGCTCAAGGGCCCCAAGAAGCTGGACATCGGCTCCTACCCGCCGATGCAGTCGCGCCCCTGGATCGAGGAGCACGACAAGATGTTCCGCTGGTACGCGTACTGGCTCAAGGGCGTCGACAACGGGATCATGGACGAGCCGCCCGTGAGCGTCTTCGTGGAGGGCTCGCGCGAGGTGGTCACCGCGGCACAGTGGCCGCCGAAGGAGATCGAGCACCGGAGCCTGTACCTGCGCCCGCGCCACAGGCTCTCCTTCGAGCCGGAGTACATGGGCACCGAACACGCCGCACCCGACGGGTTCTACCAGGCGCCGCTCACCGTCACCGACAAGGTGGAGGTGCTGGGGTGGAGCACCGAGCCGTTCGAGGAGCCCACCGAGTTGATCGGCACCGGCGCGGCCCACCTGTTCGCCTCGATCGACCAGGACGACACCAACTTCATCCTGCGGCTCTGGGACGAGGCCCCCGGCGGCAAGCGGCAGCTGATCACCACCGGCTACCTCAAGGCGTCCCACCGGGAACTCGACGAGGAGCGCACCACCGAGGGCGACCCGTACCACCCGCACACCCGGGCGGTGCCGGTGGAGCCCGGGAAGATCGAGGAGTACGTGCTGCGGCTCTACCCGTTCGCCGCGACCTTCCGGCCGGGGCACCGCCTGGTGGCGGAACTGTCGAACGACGAGCCGTTGGCCGACGCGCACAACGCCCTGCTGCCGCCGGACGCCTTCCACCTGCCGGTGGGCCGCCCCGTCACCCACAAGATCTACCGCGACGCGGCACACCCCTCCCGTCTGGTCCTGCCGTTCACGACGGCCACGGCACCGGACGCGACGCGAGCGGGCGGCGCGTCCCTCCGGGACAGCTCCTGACGAGGCCGACACCGCCCGGGGGACCGCCGTACCCCCGGGCGGCCGGCCTCACCGCGGGGCGCCGGTCCATGGACAGCCGGGAAGAGCGCCCGGGACGGTGAGCGCGGATGCCCGGCCGACCCTAGGCTGAAGGCATGGACGGTGAAGAACACGTCTGCCCCGCCTGCGGGCGGTCCGTGGCGGAGGTCGTCCGGCGGTACAAGACCCTGGGCGTGTGGGTGCCCGTACGGGGACCCGGGCCGTGCCGGAACCCCGAGTGCAGGGATTTCGCCCGCCCTGCTCGGCGGCACCGGACGGAGCGCGTACGGCGGAAAGGCGCGCAGGTCCCGTAGACGTCGTACGGGCCGTGCCGCGGACCGGGTGCCTTCGGGCCCGGAGGCCGGATTCGGGAGGAACGAGGATGACCATCCCCCGGGATGCCGGAACGGTCCCGCACGGACGGCCCACGGCCGCCGGCGAACCGCCCCACGACGGGGCCACGCGGAAGCGGGCACCGGGATGACCTCCGGAGCGGACCCCGCGTCGCCCGGCCTCCTCGCGGCCCTGCCCCCGGAGCACCGGGAGCGGCTCATGAGCCTCGCGCACGAGGTCCGGTACGCCGATGGCGCCCGGGTGTTCGAGGAGGGCGGGGCGGCCGACCGCTTCTGGGTCATCCGCACGGGTACGGTCGCCCTCGACATCCACATTCCCGGACGCGGCCCCGCCGTCGTCGAGACGATCGGGGCGGGCGCACTCCTCGGCTGGTCCTGGTTGTGCCCACCGCGGCAGTGGCATCTCGGAGCCGGGACCCGGAGCCCCGTGACGGCCTGGGAGTTCGACGCCGCCGCGGTCGGTGAACTGTGCGCCGCGCACCCCGATCTCGGCCTCGCACTGGTCACCCTGGTCGCCGGAACGATCGGACACCGTCTGCGCGCGACCCGCACCCGCCTCCTCGACCTGTACGGACCACCACGGACCGGACCGAGGCCATGACCCTCGTGCCCCGGTCCCGCGCGGCCGGTCGTCCGGCGGTCCGGGCGCGCGCCGGACGGCTCCCACCGGGGCCGTTCGACCCCTGACGCCCGGGAAGGTCGACCCCTGCCACCCGGGAAGGAGCGGGTCGAGGCTGGTAGTCAGGGCTCATACCGACAGGAGGGCGTGGGAGTGGTCATCACACGAGTGCGGATGCCGCACCGGCATCCGACGCCGCCCGCCAAACCCGGGCCGTCGGACGAACCGCCCACACCTCCGTCCCGGCAGCCGCAGCCGGCCGGCGGACGGTGGATCTTCTGGTGGGTCCTGCTGACCCTCGTCGTCGTCCTGCTGCTCTCCCGCGCCCGCTCAGGGCCCCACACGACATCGCTCTCCTACAGCGACTTCGTCGGAAAGGTGGGCGCCAGCCAGGTGCAGATGGTCGACATCGACGACAAGGGCGCGATCAGCGGCACGCTGAAGGACGGCACGAAGTTCACCACCCAGATCCCCACCGCGTTGGGCACGGGGGCCCAGCTCCAGCAGCAGCTGACCTCGCACCACGTGCAGATCAAGGCCGGTCAGAGCAGCAGCGGCGGCGGCTCGGCATGGCTGTCCGTGCTGCTCACGTTCCTGCCGTTCCTGCTGCTGGTCGGGTTCTTCGTATGGATGGGACGCCGGGCCGCGGGATCGATGACCGGCGGCCTGAGTGCCATCGGACGCTCGCGCGCGAAGATCATCGAGGCGGAGCGGCCCACCACCGGCTTCGACGACATCGCGGGGTACGACGGGGTCAAGCAGGAGATCAGCGAGGTCGTCGACTTCCTGCGCAATCCCGCCCGGTACACCGCCGCGGGGGCCAAGGGACCCCGTGGCGTGATCATGGTGGGGCCGCCCGGCACCGGCAAGACGCTCTTCGCCCGCGCCGTCGCCGGCGAGGCGGATGTGCCGTTCCTGTCGGTGACCGGCTCCGCGTTCGTGGAGATGTTCGTCGGCGTCGGCGCCTCCCGCGTGCGCGACCTGTTCGAACAGGCCCGCAAACGCGCCCCGTCGATCATCTTCATCGACGAGATCGACGCGCTCGGATCACGGCGCTCCGGCGGATCACGGCTGGGCGGAAACGACGAACGCGAGCAGACACTCAACCAGCTGCTCTCCGAGATGGACGGCTTCGACCAGTCCAGCGGCATCGTCGTCCTCGCCGCCACCAACCGCCCCGACGCCCTCGACCCGGCCCTGCTGCGGCCCGGACGTTTCGACCGCCAGGTCACCGTGCCGCTGCCCAACCAGGCCGAGCGTGCCGCGATCCTCGCCGTCCACACCCGGGACAAGCACCTGGCCCCGGACGTCGACCTGGACGCCGTGGCCCGTGCCACGCCCGGCTTCTCCGGCGCCGACCTGGCCAACCTCGTCAACGAGGGCGCCATCAACGCCGTACGCAGCGACCGCACCCGGATCGAACCGCACGACCTGGACGCCGCCCGCGATCGCGTCCTGCTCGGACGCCGGGAGTCCTCCAACGCCCTGCTGCCCGAGGAACGCCGTTCCGTCGCCGTGCACGAATCGGGTCACGCCCTGGTCGCGGCCCTGTGCGAGCACGCCGACCCCGTGGCGAAGGTGACCATCCTGCCGGCGGGCGTCACCCTCGGTGTCACCGAGCAGCTTCCGGAAGCCGAACGCCACCTGTACAGCGAGAACTACCTGACCGACCTCCTGGCGGTACGCCTGGGCGGGCGCGCGGCCGAGCTCGTGGTCTTCGGCGAGGGATCGACCGGAGCCGCCAACGACCTGGCCGGAGCCACCCAGATCGCCACCCGCATGGTCCGCGAGTTCGGCCTCTCGCCCGAACTCGGACCCGTCGGCTACGCCACGGCCCCCTCGCACTTCCTCGGCGAGACCACCGACGAGCCCGGCCGGCCGCTGTACTCGGAGCAGACCCAACGCGTCGTCGACGAAGAGGTCACCCGGCTGCTGCGCCAGGCCGAACAACGCGCGATCACGCTGCTGCGCGACCACCGGGGCGCCCTGGAACGCCTGGCCGGACAACTGGTCACCCACGAGACCGTCGACGGCTCCGTCGTCCTCGACGCCCTCCGCCGGGAACGCGGCCGAGCGGACGGAAGCGACGACGCCCCCGCCGCCGACGCGACGCCGTCCCCGGGGAACCCGGTGCCGAAGGTGCACACTCCACCCTCATGACCGTCAGGTTCGTCTCCTCGACGAACGGTCTTGTTCAAGGGTCAGGCCGATCCAGCACGCCCAGCCGATCGGCTGGAGCGCCCAGTAGCTGACGACGCGATAGAGGAACGTCGCGGCGATCGCCTGACCGGGCGCCATGCCGTAGACGACGAGCAGCGCCGAGAGGGTCGCTTCGGCGATGCCCAGGTTCCCGGGCGTCAGACGCAGGCTGCCCGCCACCTGTGTGAGCGCGTAACAGAGAAGGAGACCGCGCCACGGCACCCCGATGCCCAGAGCCCACATCCCAGCGGCCAGGCATGCCGCGTCGAACGTCCAGTTGAGAAGGGCGAACAGGACCGGCCACAGCCACGGCAGCAGCCCGGGCTGCACACGGCGGGCCTGGCCGACCAGACGGCCCAGATCCGACTCCATCCGCCGGACCCGCCCGTACCGCGCGCCGCCGTACCTCCAGACACGCCGCAGCAGATGCCGGAAACGCGCCCAGCGCGAGAGGCCCAGGAGGACGAGCCCGACGGCGAAGGCCGCCAGGAGCACGGCGAGTACCGGGCGTACGAAGGCGGCAGGGCCGGCCGGTCCGGCCGTGACCAGGCCGAGGAACAGCAGGAGGAACAGGCTCAGGGCGGAGGCCGTCCCGGCGGCGACCAGGACAGCGAGCGCCAGCACCTGGCCCGCGCCGCGCCGGGACACGTACTGCGACAGCCATGCCGCCGAGAACGCCGCGCCACCCGGCAGCGTGCCCGCCAAGGCGTTGGCGGCCACCGTGGTGCAGGTCATCCTGCGCAGGCTCCACCACACCCCGCCCGTCCGCAGCAGCCAGCGCGGACCGGCGGCGAAACACAGGAGGGACGCCGCCTCAAGTGCCACCGCCGCCGCAAGACCCGGCAGGCGGACACGCGTGATCAGGTGATACGCCTCCGCGAGCTCGCGCCGCCGGAAGAGCGCGACCACAGCCGCGGCGACGAGGACCAGCCCCGAGCACAGCCACCAGAGCCGGCCCGGCCAGGAGCGGAACGCCGGTGACGGGTCGGCGCCCCCGATCCCGGACGTCGGCTCCGTCATCGGTCATCGCTTTCGAGAACAGCGGGGAGGACCGCGGCCCGGTCCCGGCGGCGGTCGTGGACTCCTCCGCGAGCCTTCACTTCTCCGAGCATATGAAACGGGCCCGAGCACTGCGCCTCGTCGCTTTCGCGGCGACCGGGTCCTCCCGGCCGTCCCCACCCCCGCGCCGACCCCTTCGCGCAGGTCCACATGCGCGGTGCGGAGGACCGGGGGATGCTCGAAGGGGAGTTCGTCGCGCCCGGTATACGGGTGACGTCCGGACCGTCCGCACGGTCGGGCTCGTCGCCCGTCGCTCGTTCACCGTCCCCTTCCCCTTCCGACGAGACGGAGGCCGCCGCCTTGCAACCAGCCGTCACCGTGGGCCTCCATGGCTCGCCCGGAAGCGTGGCCGCCGCACGTGCGGCCGAGGCCCAAGGGCGCGAACCTGTCGAGCGCGCCGACGTGGTGCGCGCCGCGCGCCTGGGGCAGGAGAGCCGCCGGCGTCGTACGGGTGCCACGCCCCGCCTCGGTCCGGTGGCGCGGGCCGCCGCCTCGCACGGGCGTCGTTCCTCATGACCGAGCCCGGCCTCCGCGAGCCCCGGGCCGGCGCCTCCGCTGCCGGGCAGGGTGCCCGGCACGACGGTGAGCCGCCGCTCGGCGCGGGCGTGTGCGAGACCCACACCGCGACGCTGTTCTTCGTCGGCGACCGGGCCTACAAGGCGAAGAAGCCGGTCTCTCTCGGATTCCTGGACTACACCACGGTCTCGGCGCGCCGGGCCGCGTGCGAGCGGGAGATCACCCTCAACCGCCGCTTCGCCCCCGACGTCTACGTGGGCCTGGGTGAATTCCACAGCCCGGAGGCGGAAACGCCCGAACCGTTCGTGGTGATGCGCCGCATGCCGGAGGAGCGCCGCCTTTCCCGCCTCGTCCGAGCGGGAGCCCCCGTGGACGACGTCCTGCGAACCGTCGCCCGGCAGCTGGCCGCCTGGCACGCGGTCGCGCCCCGCGGCCGCGACGTGGACGAACAAGGCACGCGAGATGCCCTGTCGGCACGGTGGGAGGCGAGCTTCGCGCAGGTCCACGCCCTGGCCGTGGAGGGCGCCCTCGCCGACGACCTGCCGCGGGTCGAGCAGCTGGTGCGCCGCTATCTCGCCGGTCGCGAGCGGCTGTTCGAGACCCGTATCGAGCAGGGGCGGGTGGTCGACGGCCACGGCGACCTCCTCGCCGAGGACGTCTTCTGCCTCGACGACGGCCCCCGGGTGCTGGACTGCCTGGAGTTCGACGACCGACTCCGCTACGTCGACGGCCTGGACGACGCCGCCTTCCTCGCCATGGACCTCGAACACCTCGGCGCCCCCGACGCCGCCGCGTATTTCCTCGCCCGGTACGGCGAGTATTCGGGGGACCCCGCGCCCCCTTCGCTCTGGCATCACTACGTCGCCTACCGCGCCTTCGTCCGCGCCAAGGTCTCGGTGATCCGGTCCCGTCAGGGCGCCCCCGACGCCGAGCCGGCGGCGCGGCGGCTCGTCTCCATGACGCTGCGCCACCTGCGTACCTCGGCGATCGGCCTCACCCTCGTCGGCGGGCTGCCGGGCAGCGGGAAGTCGACACTCTCCGGAGCCCTGGCCGACCGGCTGGGGGTCACCCTGCTCAGCAGCGACCGCGTCCGCAAGGAGCTGGCGGGGATACCGGCGGAGCAGTCCGCGGCGGCCGGCTACGGCGAGGGGCTGTACACGCCCGAGTGGACGGCCAGGACGTACGCCGCCCTGCTCGACCGCGCGGCCGCCCTGCTCGCCTCCGGCGAATCGGTCGTCCTCGACGCCACCTGGTCCGACGGCGCACAGCGGGACGCCGCGGTCCGTATGGCCGAGCGCGCCGGCGCGGACCTGGTCGCGCTCCACTGCCATGTGCCGGGCGACGTCTCGGCGGCCCGCCTGAGCACACGCGCCCCCGGCGCGTCCGACGCCGGCCCCGAGATCGCCGCCGCCATGGCCGACAGGGAACCGCCGTGGCCCGAAGCCGTCCCGGTCGACACCAGCGGTGCGCTGGACTCCGCCGTCGCCCAGGCGCTGGCCGCGGTACGCCCGTGGGGCACCGGCGAGGCCCCGGTCTTCCGCCGCCCCCGCACGGAACCGGACTGATCTTCGCGGACCCGGTGGGCGGGGTTCGCCCACGGGCGCCGCGGGCGACGGGACCGGTCCACGGCCGGACCGACCGGGTCCGCGGCCGCCGCTCGCCCGAGACGGTGACCGAGCGGACTCCCAGGAGGTGAATCCGCATGGTGCCCCGGCTCCGGCTCACGCTGCTCGGCGTGGGCGCCATGGCGTCGCCGCGCTTCGCACCGGCCGGGCTGCTGGTCGCCTGTGGTGTCCACCGGGTCGCCTTCGACGGCGGCCCCGGGGCGGAGCCGCCGGCGGGGCGGTTGGACGCCTGGCTCGTCACCGACGAGCGGGCCGAGCTGCGTTCCGCCCTGCGACGGCTCGCCGCCGAGCGCGGGCTGGTGCCGCGTATGGCGGACGCGGACGTGGGAGGCTTGCGCATCAGGGCGCTGCCGGTCGCGCACACCTCCCATCCGACGTGCGGTTACCGCATCGAGGCGGGGACGGGGGTGGCGGTGTGGGCCCCGGAGTTCCGGACCTTCCCCGCCTGGGCGGAGGGTGCGGACCTGATGTTCGCGGAAGCCTCGTGCTGGGACCGCCCCATCCGCTTCCGCGGCGGAGCGGGCGGGCACGCCCCCGTGCGGGAGGTCGGCGCGGAGGCGGTCGAACACCGGATCGGACGGCTGGTCTACGCGCACATCGGCCGCCCCTGCCTGCGGGCCATGGACGCCGGCCGGACGCCGGAGTACGGCGAGGGGGGCGGGAGGGGCACACGTACTCCCTCCCACCGCACGGCCGGGCGCGCTGATCGCCCGGGACCGGCGGACCCCGTGGGCGTGCCCGCGGCTCCGTCGGCGCGACGTGGTACGGGAAATGCTGCGATCGTGGGCTCGGGGGACGGCGGTGTTGTGCTGAAGGAGGCCGGTCATGAGTGCCGACGCCGATGTGAACGCCTCCCGGCGGTCCGGGCCCGACGGGCTCGTCATGGGCAAGGACGGACTGGCGGCGCTCGTGGATGTGCTGATCCGGCGCGGTTTCACCGTGGTGGGGCCCACGGCGCGGGACGGCGCGATCGTGCTCGCGGAACTGACCTCGGCCGACGAGCTGCCCTACGGATGGGGCGTCGAGCTGGAGGCGGGGCGGTACCGGCTGCGGGAGCGCTCGGACGGCGCGGCCTTCGCCCATGCGGCAGGCCCCCAGTCGTGGAAGTCGTTCCTGCATCCGTCGCGGGTACGGGAGTGGCGCGCCGACCGGGTGGAGGGCGAACTGGTTCTCACGGCCGACCGGGCCGCGCCGCCTCGGTACGCCTTTCTGGGGGTGCGCCCCTGCGATCTGCGGGCCATCGCGGTCCAGGACCGGGTGCTGACCGGCGGGGCGTACCGCGACCCCGGCTACGAAGGACGACGCTCCGGGGCCCTGCTGATCGTGGTCGAGTGCACCGAGCCCGGTGCCACCTGCTTCTGCGCCTCGATGGGCACCGGACCCGCGGCCGGTCCCGGCCACGACCTGGTGATGACCGAAGTGGTCGACGCGGGCGGCCACCGCTTCTGGGTGCGCGGCGGAAGCCGGGAAGGCGCGGAGATCCTGGCAGAGCTGCCCACTCGTCCGGCCGACCCGGAAACCCGGGAGACGGCTCGGGCGGGTGTCACGGCCGCCGCGGACCGCATGGGACGGTCCATGCCCGAGGCCGACCTGCGGGAGCTGATGGCCGGAACGCTCGACGCACCCCGCTGGGACGACGTCGCCGGGCGGTGCCTGACCTGCGGCAACTGCACCATGGTCTGCCCCACCTGCTTCTGCACCACCACCGAGGACGTCACCGACCTCACCGGCGACCACGCGGAGCGCTGGCGGCTGTGGGACTCCTGCTTCGACCTGGACTTCTCCAACCTCCACGGCGGGCCGGTCCGCGCCTCCACGCGCAGCCGCTACCGGCAGTGGATGACTCACAAACTCGGCACCTGGTACGACCAGTTCGGGTCGTCCGGCTGCGTGGGATGCGGACGCTGCATCGTGTGGTGCCCCGTCGGCATCGACATCACCGAGGAAGCGGCCGCCCTGCACGACTGGACCCGGCCCGAGCGGCCGGCGGCGGAGCCGTCATGAGCACCGTGGTGCCCCCGATGCCGTACCGCGTCGTGGACAGCTGGGCCGAGACCGGCGACACCCGCTCGATCGAGCTGGTACCGGCCGGAGAGGGACTCGCCCCCTTCTCGCCGGGTCAGTTCGCGATGATCTACGCGTTCGGGGTGGGCGACGTGCCCGTCTCGGTCAGTTCCCTGCGCGGCGGCCACGGAGGGCACGTGCACACCGTGCGCGCGGTGGGCGCGGTCTCGACCGCGCTGTACCGGCTGCGCCCCGGCGACACCGTCGGGCTCAGCGGGCCGTACGGCACCGGCTGGGACCTGGGGGCGGCGGTCGGCCACGACGTCCTGGTGATCGCCGGCGGTATCGGGCTGGCTCCGCTGCGGCCGGTCGTCCACGCGGTCCTGGAGCGGCGGGACGCGTACGGCCGGCTCGCGGTCCTGGTCGGCGCCCGTACCCCGGCCGATCTGCTCTACCGGGACGAGATCGGGGGTTGGCGCGACTCGGCGCGGGCGGAGGTGACCGTCGACCGGCCGGCGCCGGGCTGGCAGGGCGCGGTGGGTGTGGTCACCACCCTCCTGGACCACCTCGACCTGCGCCCCGGACGAACCTGTGCGCTGGTGTGCGGACCCGAGGTGATGATGCGTCACACCGCACGCGATCTCGTGGCACGGGGGCTGGCCCCGCACCGTGTCCAGGTGTCCTTGGAGCGGAACATGCACTGTGCCACCGGCCACTGCGGCCACTGCCAGCTCGGCCCGCTGCTGCTGTGCCGTGACGGGCCGGTGGTGGGCTACGACCGCGCGGCACACCTGCTCCTCGTGAGGGAGTTGTGACATGACCACCCAGCCCGTACCGGCCACCGACCCGCGGCCGACGCTCGCCGTGTGGAAGTTCGCCTCCTGCGACGGCTGCCAGCTGACGCTCCTGGACTGCGAGGACGAACTCCTCGGCCTCACCGAACGCGTACGGATCGACCACTTCCTGGAGATGACCCCGGTCGAGGGCGCCGACGGGGGACGCGCGCGGCTGGAGGGCCGGGGACCGTACGACCTCTCCCTGGTCGAAGGGTCGATCACCACCGCCGAGGACGCCGAGCGGATCCGGCACGTCCGCAGCGTCTCCCGGTACCTGGTCACCATCGGAGCCTGCGCCACCGCGGGCGGCATCCAGGCACTGCGCAACTTCGCCGACGTCGACGACTTCCTCGCCGCGGTCTACGCGCGGCCGGAGTACATCTCCACGCTGGCGACCTCGACACCGATCTCGGCCCATGTGCCGGTCGACTTCGAACTGCGCGGCTGTCCCATCGACCGCCGCCAGCTCATCGAGGTCATCACCGCCCACCTGGCCGGACGCAGACCCCGGATCCCCGGCCACAGCGTCTGCTTCGAGTGCAAGCGGCGTGGCACCACCTGCGTCACCGTCGCCCACGGCACCCCCTGCCTGGGCCCGGTCACGCACGCGGGGTGCGGTGCCCTCTGCCCCGCCTTCGGACGCGGCTGCTACGGCTGCTTCGGACCGTCCGACAAGCCCGACCTGCGCTCGATGGTCGCGCAGTTGCGCCGCGACGGGATGAGCGAGCGGGACATCCTGCGTGTCTTCCGCACCTTCAACGCCGCGTCACCGGACTATGCACCCGTACCCGACCTCGCGGCCGAGGAGCGCCGAAATCCTCCGGCCTGAAGGAACCTGACGGACACCCGCCCGGAGAGGCCCGCATGAACCGTCGCGCAACCCGCGTCCTGCGACTGGACGCGCTGGCCAGGGTGGAGGGCGAGGCCGCCCTCCACCTGCGCGTCGAGGGGGACCGGGTCACCGAGACGCGGCTGCGCATCTATGAACCGCCGCGCTTCTTCGAGGCATTCCTGGCCGGCCGGGGCCACGCCGAGCCTCCCGACATCACCGCCCGCATCTGCGGCATCTGCCCGGTCGCCTACCAGATGAGCGCCTGCCAGGCGATCGAGAACGCCTGCGGCGTCACGGTGGACGGCCCCCTCGCGGAACTGCGCCGCCTGCTGTACTGCGGTGAGTGGATCGAGAGTCACGCCCTCCACATCTATCTGCTGCACGCCCCGGACTTCCTCGGGTGCGCCGACGTCGTGGAGCTGGCCCGTGGCCGACGAGCCGCGGTCGAGCGCGGACTGAGACTCAAGCAGACCGGCAACGCGATCCTCGAACAGCTCGGCGGCCGTCCCATCCATCCGGTCAACGTCCGGATCGGCGGTTTCTACCGGACCCCGGCACCGGACGAACTCCGTCCGCTGGCGGAACGGCTGCGGCAGGCCCGGGACGACGCGCTGGAGACCGTCCGCTGGGTGGCGGCGTTCGAGTTTCCCGACGCGGTGTGCGACCACGACCTCTTCGCCCTGCGCGACCCGGGCCGCTACGCCATCGACTCGGGGACACCGGCGGTCATGGCAGCCCATGGCGACGGGCCGGTGCTCCGCCAGTTCCCGCCGTCCGACTTCGAACAGCACGTGCGGGAAGGGCAGGTGCCCCACTCCACCGCCCTGACGGCCCTGCTCGACGGCCGCCGCCACCTCACCGGCCCGCTGGCCCGCTACGCGCTCAACGGTCGATGGCTGCACCCGCCGGCCGCCGAGGCGGCGCGGGACGCCGGCCTCGGCGACCCGGCCACCGGCGCCCGCTGCGACAACCCCTTCCGCAGCATCGTCGTACGGGCCGTCGAAGTGGTGCAGGCCGTCGAGGAGAGCCTGCGGATCATCGACGGATACGAACGCCCTCCCCGGCCGGCCGTCGAGGTCCCGCCGCGCCGGGGCGTCGGTTTCGGAGCCACCGAGGCTCCCCGGGGCCTGCTGTACCACCGCTACGCGCTCACCGAGGACGGCACCGTCACCGAGGCCCGCATCGTCCCGCCCACGGCCCAGAACCAGACGGCCATCGAGGACGATGTGCGCAGGGCCGTGCAGGCCCGCCTGGACAGGGCCGGGCCCGCCGCCGACGACGAGGAGCTCACCCGGCTGTGCGAACGGGCCATCCGCAACCACGACCCCTGCATCTCCTGTGCCGCCCATTTCCTCGACCTGACCGTGGAACGCGCATGAGCGGACGGGTCGTGGTGATCGGTGTGGGGAACCCCCTGCGCGGTGACGACGGAGTCGGTCCGGCGGCGGTGGAGGCCCTGCGCGGCCGTGTCCCCGACGAAACCGTTCTCACGGTCAGCGACGGAGAGCCCGCGCGCGTGCTCGAACTGTGGCGCGGCGCGGACACGGTGGTCGTGGCGGAAGCCCTCCGGGCGAGCCCCGCCCGGCCAGGGAGGCTGCACACACTCACGGCGGCGGAGGCGGCCTCGCGAACGGTGGGCACGGCGAGTACGCACGCGTTCGGCCTGGGGGAGTGCCTCGCCCTGGCGGAGGCCCTGGACCGGTTGCCGCCGAGGCTCGTGGTGCACGCCGTGGAGGTGGCCGACACCGGACTCGGCGCGCGCATGAGCGAAGCGGTGCGATCGGCCCTGCCCGAGCTGATCGACCGGATCGCCGCTTCCGTACGGCAGGCACACGAACGGGACCACGGAGGGTGAGGGGACGGAACATCCCCGGCGCGGGCCGAAAGCCGTCATGGCCGATGGGCCCGGCGCCACGCGGTCCCGCGCCCGACCGCCGGCGGACGCGGCCTCGTCGGCGGCCGGCGCCAGTGCCGTCCGGTGGGCCGGGTCGGGACCGGCGCCCACCACGATCGGCCGGCGGTCACCGGGCCGGGACATCGTCTCCTTAGGTCACCAGATGCCTGATGTACGCGTCGGAGCCGGGGAAGTACAGGGTCACCCGTCCGTTGTCGAGCCAGCGCACGTCGTAGGGCGGGCTGCCGTCCGGACGATGGAGTCCGACGATCTCACCGTCCCGGGCGACGACCCCGGCCGAGGTCCCGCGCACGACGATCTCGTCGCCGACACGGGCGCGCATCGAACTGCCGATCGCTTCGGGTCCGGTTACGGCCCGGCTGCTCTTCCGTGCCGACGCGCGAGCGGACATCACCCCCGCCTCCTCCTGTGCGGCGCGGAGGGACGTCGCCGCCGCCTCCCTGGAAGGCGCCGGCCACCGGGACCTGCCAGGGGCCGCGGGTCCCCGCGCCGCGCCTGCGGCTCCTCCGCCGCGCGGAGCGGGTCGCCGGGCAGGGACCGCCGGCGCGGACGGCTGGTGCACCGGCCTGTCCGGGGGCGCGGCGCGGTGCTCGTGGCGCAGACGGGCTTCGATGTCGGCCCGCACCGAGGCGGTCAGCTCCACAAGGGCCTGGGACGGGACCGGTCGGACCGGCTCGGGATCCCGGATCCGGCGTACCGCGTCGGGCTGACGGGCGATGTCGTCACGGAATCGCTCCCGTGCGTCCTGCCAGTGGCCCGGCGAACAGGTCCGGCGCCCGTGCCGCATGACCGTGCACAGCAGCGGCCGCGCGGAGACCGGTGGCTCCTCCACCGCGAGGGCGATCACGTCGGGCTGTCCGGCGCGGCGGAAGACCTGCTTGCGACCCGGGGCCGTGACCTTGGCCGAGGACAGCTTCATCACCGGACGGCCGTCGTATTCGACGAGCTTGTACGCGGCGTCCAGATACGGGGCGTCCGCCGCCACACCCACCCGCGTCCCCACCGCGTACACATCGATCGGAGCACCTGCCCGTACCAGCCGGTCCACGCCGTACTCGTCCAGTCCGCCGCTCGCCACGATCCGCACGTCGGCCAGCCCGGCGCTGTCCAGGAGGGCGCGTGCCCGGCGCGAGAGTGCGTCGAGGTCGCCGCTGTCCAGGCGGATCGCGCAGCCGGGGCCGCGCCGGAGATCGTTCAGGACGCGGGAGGCGATGCGCACGCCCTCCTCGGTGTCGTAGGTGTCGACGAGGAAGGTGACCGGTCCGGGGTGACAGTGCGCGAAGGCGCGGAACGCCTGCTCCTCACTCGGGAAGGCCTCGACGTAGGAGTGGGCCATGGTGCCCGAGGCGGGAATGCCCAGGGAGGTGGCGGCGGCGACATTGCTGGTGCCGGCGAAGCCCACCATGGCGCCCAGCCGGGCGGCCTGGAGCCCGGCCCCCGGCCCGTGCGTGCGGCGCAGCGAGAAGTCGATGACCGGCTTGCCGGCGGCGGCCAGGACGCATCGTGCGGCCTTGGACGCCACGACCGTCTGGTGGCAGAGCTGGTTCAGCAGGTACGTCTCCACGAGCTGTGCCTGCGGCAACGGGGCGGTCACCTCCAGCAGCGGCTCACCGCCGAACACCACATGCCCTTCCGGAACCGCGCGCACCTCGCCCTCGAAGGCGAGGCCGAGGAGCGGTTCGAGATCCCGGACGGGGCGGTGCAGGGCCTCTGCGAACGCTACGACGTCCTCCCGCTCCACGCGGTAGTGGGCGAGGAACTCCAGCGCCGGCTCCAGACCCGCCGCCACCAGGAAGCCCCGGCCGGGCGGGAGCTCGCGGACGAAGAGGCTGAAGGTGGCCGGAGCCCCCATGTCCTCCCGGAGGTAGGACATGGCCATGGTCACTTCGTAGAGGTCGGTGGTCGTGACGTCGGACATGGTGATCGCCGCCGGATGTGGTGCTCCCTTGGTCTCAGTCTGACCGTGGCCGCACGGGACGGAAAGGACCACGTACTCCTGTCCACGGGCTGTTCGGCCTCGGCGCCACGGGTCCTCGCGTACCGAACGGAGAGGTCCGGGGCACCGCCCTGTGCCGACGGTACGAACCGAACACGGCGAGCAGGAGATCACCGGGCACCTCAGGGACGTCCGCTCGCGAAGCACGTGGAGATCCAGCATGGCACCTGACACCGGCCGGTGACACCGGGGGCCTCAGACCACCACGGGTCACCGCATGGTCGTGGGCCTGCCCAGGGCGGCGGCCGTGCCGGTGAGCCGAGTCTCGACGCCCACCACGCCCTCCACCGCGCGAGTGAGGCGCTCCGCGACCCAGATGAGCGAAGTGTCGTGCACGGGTCCGCGCAGGGTGACGATTCCGTCCCGTACGGACACATGGATGGCGTGGGCGAGGGCGGGGAACAGATAGGAGACCACGGTGCGGCGGACCTCCTCCTCGATGGCCTCGTCCGATCGCAGGAAGACCTTCAGCAGGTCGCCGCGGCTCACGATGCCCCGCAGCCGGTGCTCGTCGTCGACCACGGGAAGCCATGCGACGTGCTCCACGGACATGAGGCGAGCCGCCTGGGCGAGGGTGTCGTCCGGTCTCACCGTGACCACGGGCGTGGTCATCAGCTCCTCGGCCGTCAGCGCCGCTGCCCGCGCCAGGTCGGACCGACGCCTGATCCGTTCGAAGCGGGTGAGCCGGCGGCCGCCGAATTCCTGTTTGGGCAGCAGGTCGGCCTCGGAGACCACACCGACGACGTGCCCGTCATCCCCCAGGACGGGCAGGGCGCTCACGTGCCGCTGCTCCATGTCACGCACGATCTCCTTGAAGCGGGTGTCGCGCCCGACGGCCACCGCGGGCACGGTCATCACATCGCTCACGATGTGCGCAGCGTCAGCCATGTCCCGTTCCTCGCGCGAGCCGGCGGAGCTGGTTCCGCCGTATCGCCTCCAAGCATCACCGCAACCCGGCGCACCGCAATCCCGCCGGGAGCCGGCCCGGTAGGCGAACGTGGGAGAAGTGAGGAACGTGCCGTAGGGGTGCAGGTCCGCGGCCTCTTCATCCCCCTGTCGTACCTCCGGGTGGGCAGGTCGTCAGAATCAGGCGTGAACTGGTATGAGCCACGCACTTCGAGCGGCGAACAACGACGTCGGCATACCGGGAGAAGGCAATGACTGATCCGATCACGATCGGAGTCGACGGCTCCGGGCGAAGTCTGCGAGCCCTGCTGTGGGCCGCCCACGACGCGAAGCTGCGCCAGTGCCCCTTGCGTATCATTCACGTCCTGCCTCAGCTCCACTCGTACGCGACCACCGGAGAGGGACGTGCGTGGGAGGCGAGCAACTGGGACGAGGGCGTCACGACCGAGGCCACCGCCGTCGTGCGGGAAGCCCATCCGGACCTGGACGTCATATCCGCCCTCCCCACCGGCAACCCGGCGGCGGTACTGCTGGCCGAGGCGGAGCGCGCCCATACGATCGTGCTCGGCGCGAAGGGCATGGGCGGCTTCGGGAGTCTGTTCCTCGGTTCGGTCGCCTTGCAGGTGGTCGGGCACGCGGCCTGCCCGGTGGTGATCGTCAACCATCTCACCACCGGCCATGGCCGCGTCGTCGTCGGCGCCGACGGGTCGCCGCACTCCATGGCCGCCCTCGCGTACGCCTTCGAGGAGGCCGCGCTGCGCGGCGCGCAGGTGCAGGCCGTGCATGCCTGGAGCCATCCGGGCCCCCACGCGTACGTCAGCGCCGCCCAGGACGCCGTGGCCAAGGAGCACCTCCAGGCCCTCCAGGGATGGCTGGCACCCCTGCGCGAGGCGCACCCCCAGGTCGAGGTGGTGGAGCAGGTGCCCGACGAACCGCCGGTCGTCGCACTGGCACGGGCCTCGGACCGCGCCGATCTCCTGGTCGTCGGCTCGCGCGGAACGGGCGGCTTCCACGGCCTGGCCCTCGGTTCCGTCAGCCACCACCTCCTGCAGTTCTCCCAGTGCCCGCTGGCGGTCATCCGTCCACGGGAGTGAGATCACCGCTGGACGTCGCATGCCGACCGGGCGAGGTCATGGACCTGGACCGCCTGGAAGAAATCCGCAGGGCCGATTCAGCCGGCGGCGACGGGCGCCGGCGCAGAGAGGCGGACGCAATGCTTGAAAGAGCCCAGGACGTGCCCCCGAACGTCGACGTGGTCAAGGCGATCGGCACGGTGTCGAGGGACGACTACAAGGCGGTGATCGAGCCGCTCGTCGAGGACGCGCGCAGGCAGGGGCGCCGCATCAGGCTCCTGTGGGAGTGCGGCCCCGAGTTCCGGTCGTTCACCCCCGCGGCCGGCTGGGAGGACCTCAAGGTCGGGATCGGCGCGATGCGCCTGTTCGAGGGATGCGCCGTCGTCACCGACATCCGCTGGATCCGGGAGTGGACCCGGCTCGCGAGTTTCCTGATCCCCTGCCCCGTACGCGTCTTCGACGTGGACGATCGTGAGGAGGCCCTGAACTGGCTGGCCTCGCTCCCCGAAGGACCCGGTGTGTCCCACGACCTCCTCTCCGAGTCCGGGGTTCTGGTGGTCGACGTCGAACAGCCCCTGCGCGCCCAGGACTTCGACGCCCTGGCGCAGACCGTCGACAACTGGCTCGAAACCCACGACGCACTGGCCGGCGTCGTGGTGCACGCTCGTGAGTTCCCCGGATGGGAGAACATCGCGGGCCTGCTCGGGCACGTACGTTTCGTCCGTGACCACCACCGAAAGGTGGGGAAGGTCGCGCTGGTGGCCGACGCGAAGCTCGCCGAACTCGTGCCGCACGTCGCGAACCACTTCGTCCGGGCCGAGGTACGGCAGTTCCGGTACGCCGAACTCGACGAAGCCGTCGCCTGGGCCGGGAGCCCGCCGTCGACCCGAACCGACAGCCCATCAGGTCCGTCCGCGTCCTGACGGGAACCGGGTCCCCGACGCACCGAGGCGACCGCGGAAGGTCCCGCGGCTCACGCGGGGTGGTGCGCCCGACGTCTTCTGCGGCTGGGCATCAGCAGGAGGGCCGCCACCGCCACGACGAGCGGCAGGCCGCTCACGGTCAGCATGGTGAGCCGCAGACCGTCGGCGAAGTCGAGCCCGAGGTCCAGTCCCGAAGCCTGTCGGAGCAGGTTCGGGTCGTAGACGGCGCCTCCCGGGTTCTGGGCCATGCCGCTGCGCACGGCGTCCACGGCCTGGGCGGCCTGGGTCACCGTCAGCCCGCGGGTCTTCGCGTCCGCCAGCCACTCCCGCTGGAAGAACTGGTTGAGAAGCATGAGGTACACGGTGGGGCCGAACGCGGAGCCGCTCACCGCGAAGGCCATCTGGACGGAGGCCACCGTGCCGGACTGCCCCGCGGGTGCCTGGGAGAGCACCGTCTCGGACACCGATGCGGAGGCGACGACCGAGCCGAGGTTGCACAGCCACGTGGCGAGCACCAGCAGCCACACCGCCATGGTGGGGCTGGCCGTGCCCGCCGTCAGCAAGCCGCTCGCCGCCATCACGAGCAGGCCGGTGACCATGACCGGCCTCGGGGTGTACTTCCCGACCAGGTGGCCGGCCAGGATCACGGCACCGGCGATCAGCAGTGTCCCGGGCAGGTACAGCAGCCCGATGGCTTCGGGGGACATCGACAGCACGACGCTGCCGAACTGCCCCAGGACGATGCCGAGCCCCGCGATCAGGAAGTTCAGCGTCAGGGTCGCGGCCAGGGCCACGCTGAAGGGCGCGCTGCGGAACAGCGCCAGGTCCACAGCGGGTTCCGGAGCCCGGCGCGCATGGCGTACGAACAGCGCGGCGGCGAGCGCACTGATCGTCAGCGGCACCCAGGTCTCGGGCCGGGAGACACCGTTCTGCGCCGCCGCGAGCCCGACGACGAGGGCCAGCAGGGTCACCCCGACCAGAGCGACACCGGGCACGTCGACGTGACTGCCCCGGCGGACGGGAGACTCCGGGACGTGGCGGGTGGTCAACCAGAGCGAGACCAGGCACAGCAGGGGGGCGATCAGGAACAGGAACCGCCAGCCGACCGCCGTCACCGCCCAGCCCGTGAAGGCGGGTAGCAGCCCGCACAGGACCACGTCCACGGCCATCAGGACACCGATGGCCACCGGTCGTCTCTCCGCCGGCACGGACACCTTCAGCAGAGCCAGCGGCACGCCCAGCAGCGCCGTCATCCCCAGCCCGGCCAGGAAACGCATCGCCATCAGGAAGCCGTAACCGGGGGACAGGGCGGACAGCAGGTCGACGACCGTCACGACGACCAGCCCCAGCCGCAGCAGCCGTTTGAGTCCGACCGTGTCCCCGAGCCTGCCCGCGGCGAGGACGGAGGCGGCCATCACCAGGGTCGCCGCTCCGCCCAGCAGTCCGACCGCCTGCGGCGGCACATGGAGCGCCCGGCTCACCTGCGGCATGTTCAGGTTGAGCACCAGCGGGTCGATGACCGTGACCGTGAAGGCGAGGGCGAGGGCGAGGACGACCGGCAGGGGCACCGAGGCGGAGCGTGACCCTGCTGCCGCCATCACCAGACCTCCCGTACGCCCGCGTCCCGTGCCGTTCGACGGTAACCCGGCCGGCGCGTGGCGCCGTGTTTCCCCGTGCGGACGCGCGCGGAAGACAGACACTCGGCTCAGCGGCCGTTGCGCGCGCGCCGTGCGGGATCGTCACCGCCCCGCCTCCCGGGGGCTTCCACCGGCCCGGAACAGACGAGCAGGCGGCTCGGGGCGGGGCGGTCCACGGGCTGCCGGCGCGTGGCTGCCCGCCGCCCGCGGGCCGGAGCGGAAAGGGGCGCAGCCGCTCTTTCCATGATCAAGATATAGCGCGCCAGGGGGCTTGCGGCAAGCCCCCGGCGGTGCCGCAGAATCGCCCACCCGAGCCGGAAACACGAGACGGGGCCGTCGCCCCCGCCGGCGCGACCTGATCCGTACTCACCTCACTCCCCGAAGAAGGAGCAGCCCTTGCGCAAGCTGACCTACTACGTCGCCGCCACCCTGGACGGCTACATCGCCGGTCCCGACGGTCAGTACGACTTCTTCCCCTTCGGCGGCGAGGAAGCCGCCGCGATCCTGGCGGACTTCCCCGAGACCATGCCCACGCCCGCACGGGAGCCGCTGGGGATCGCCGACCGGGCCGCCCGGCGGTTCGACACGGTCGTCATGGGCCGCGCGACGTACGACCCGGGCCTGAAGGCCGGGCTCACCAGCCCGTACGCCCACCTCCGCCAATACGTCGTCTCCCGTACGCTCGTCAGCCCCGATCCGGCGGTGACCGTGGTCGACGACCCGGTCGCGCTCGTCCGCGAGCTCAAGGCGCAGGACGGCATGGACATCTGGCTGTGCGGCGGCGGCAAACTGGCGGCCGCGCTGCGCGACGAGATCGACGAACTGATCATCAAGCGCAACCCGATCGTGATCGGTTCCGGCATCCCGCTGTTCGACGGCCCCTTCGCCCCGACGGACTTCGCCGTGGCCGGCACGCGGACCTTCGACTCCGGCCTCACCATCACCACCTTCTCCAAGGTGGTGCGCTGAACGCCGCCATGACCGGCCCGGCGGCCCCCGGTCGCGGCAGCACCGGACCCGGCGCCCGGACCGTCGCCTCGTGAGCTCACGGGCGCCCCGCGGCCCCATGGCGCGTGCCCGAACCCGCCTGTGGCGGGCATGAGTCGGCGGGACGGACCGACGAGCCCTCAGCCTCGCTCGTGGCCCGGGGGCTACCGCGCGGGAGTCCGGGCGGCCGGTGCGGCGACCGTGCCGATCGGGCGGGACCGCCCGGCGCGTGATCCGCCACGCGCCGGGCGGTCCCGGTCGTCAGGACGGCGCGGTCGTCACTTCAGCTCGATCACCAGGCCGAAGTCGTTGCCCCGGTGCCAGCCGGTGCTGATCTTCGGGCTGCCGTGCGTGTCGTCGGCCCAGCCGTAGAAGTGCTGCCAGGTCACGTCGTCGCCGTACCAGTGGTTGTAGTCGGTCTCCGCGTACGCCTGCACGGCCTTGCCGTCGCGCTTGGTGTCCCACAGGTAGAAGGCCCCGGAGGCGTACGACGTGCCGTTGACCTTCTTCGTGCACTCCATGTACTTGGCGGCACCGCCCTTGATGTGGATCTCCTTCCAGCCGCTGCACTTGGTGGCGGTGGCGTGGACCTGGCCGGCGCCCGGGGCCGCGATCGCTGCCGAGGGCGCGATGAGCCCGGCTGCCAGAGCAAGTCCGGCGGCGGCGAGGGCGAGACGCTTGCGTGACATCACCTGAACCCTTTCCGTCGGCCGACGGATGACCCCCGAAGAGTCCTGCGAGTCCGTCGGCACGGCATTTCTCTCTCTACTCGTGACGTAAGGAGCAGACAGGTGGTTCCGGGCAAGTCTCCCGATTTCAGCCATGTTTGCTCAGAGTGTGGTGAATCGTTTCATCTCGGTGGCTCGCGTCGCATGGGCCGGGCCGACCCCGGCGGGACCCCGCCACCAGCGCCGATTACCGATCGGCTCGCAGGGGCACGGTACGAGGGGCAAAGGCCCTGGGGGCGCGGGCAGAAGTAGGGAACGGGGCGATATGGACGTCATCTCCACCCGGCCGGCGCGTCCAGCTGACCTGTCCCGGCTGTGCGGGCTTCTGACCGAATGGTGCGGGCCGTCCGCTGTGCCGTCGCCGACGCATCTGGCCCACGCCGTAACGCATGGGCTGGTCCAGGTGGCGGAGGCCGACGAAGCGCTGGTGGGCTGCGCGGCTGCCGAGATTCCCTCGGCCGCACATGTGCGGTTGTTCGTGATAGCGGTCCACCCCGGGAACCGGCGGCGGGGCCTCGCGTCCCGTCTGTTGCGGGAGATCCTGGAACGGGCTCCGGACAGGCCGCAGGAGCGGTCGCTCGTCTCCGCGGTCGCCGGAACCCGGGAACTGGAGGTGATGCGGTTCCTGCTGGCTCGCGGGTTCATAGGGACGCGGACCCTGAGAACGGGTACCGACGCCGAACTGCTCATCCATTACCAGTACAAGTTGCCCGTGGAGTACATCGATCCCGATGCCCGCCACCTCGTGCCGGTCGCGGCATCGGAGCAACTCGTGGACTCTCTCGCACCCGCCGACCAGGCGGTCACCGCGCTGGTGGAACTGGCCGGTCTCCCCGCCTTCGAGATCGCCCGGTTCGAACGCGACGACCCCGCCTCGCTTCAGTCCGGGGAGGCCGCCGCGGGTATCGCCTTCTCGGGATCACTGCTGGCGGCGATCACATTCATCCTGGGTTTCTCCTTCACGTCGAGCCGGTTCCCCGACGACGTGCGCCTCCTCCTCATCGGCGCGACCTTCAGCACCATGCTCTCGCTGATCGTCTACGCGAGCGCGTCCGGAGAACTCGCCCGCATTCGGGCGAACTCCTTCGGGAGGATCATGAAATGGGGAAACGTACTGTCCGAGTACGGCGGTGTACTCCCGTTCCTGATCTCGCTTCCCGTCACCTACGCCGAAGTCAGCCGGAATCCGTGGACGACCATGGTGCTGGCCGCCCTGCTCAGCGGCGCGATCATCGGCTACGAGCGATCCGAGTTCTCCATCGCCCACCGCTTCCGGCACAACAGGGCCGAGGTCGCGCTGATGGCGCTGACCGGGGTCTCCCCGAGCGTCGGCGCGGCCATGGTGGCCGTCGGGACGGTGACCTGGCCCTGGACCGCCGTCCTGGCCGCCACCCTGGCCCTGCGCACCTGGCTGTACCTTGCTCGCCAGGGCGCGGAGGCGGGGATCGCGGAGCACCGTCGACGGTGGCAGATCAGGGCGTGATCCCCATGGCTCGCCGGGCACGTCCCGCGGCCTCCCGCGCACACCCCCAGGAGAGGGTGATCCCGGCGCCGCCGTGACCGTAATTGTGCACGACGAGTGTGCCGCCCCGGGACTCCTCCGTGAAGCGGATCTCCGGGCGCACCGGGCGCAGCCCCACCCGGTGCTCGATCACCCGAGCGCCCGCCAACGCGGGTTCGACTTCGGCGCAGCGCAGCACGATCTGCCGGGCGGCGTCCTCGTCAGGCCTGACATCCCAGCTGCCCGGTTCGGCCGTCCCTCCCAGGACGACCGCGTCCCTGTGCGGATAGATGTACGTGAGGACGTCCGCGTCCGGGGTGTCGTCACAGAAGAACGACCGGACACCGGGGTTCTCCACCACGACCAACTGGCCGCGCACCGCGTCGACCAGGGGGTCGGCGGCAAGCGACCGGGCACCGGCGCCCGCACAGTTGACAACGACGTGGGCCGGCCCGTGCGTCGCCTCGTCGAGCGTCGCGTACCTCCGGTACCGAATGCACCCACCGGCCCGATCGAGCCGCCGGACGAGGTAGGCGAGGTATCGGGGCATGTCGATGACCGGCGCCCGATACCGCCACCCGGTGACGTAACCGGGCCGGAGTTCGTCGGCGGGACACGGGCGCGCCTTGACCAGACGTGTCCAGGCCGGGAGTTCGCGCGGCAGCCGGGACTCGTGCGTGCCCTCCACGAGGCTGACGCCCGTGTCCGTCTCGGCGCTCAACTCGCCCAGTACCGACAGGGTGTCCCGGCTCCAGCGCTCGACCAGCGCGGCGGGCTCCGCGAGATAGGGGTCCCACATGGCGCCGGCGGCGGCCGAGGTGGTCGACCCCGGCCGCCGGTCGCTGATCACCTGGACGTCGACACCGGTTTCCGCCAGGCACACGGCTGTCGTGAGCCCGATCACCCCGGCACCGATCACCACGACACCGCTCACGGCCGCACGTCCTCTCCGCGCGGGCGGGACGCCTTCTCGGGGCGGGGCCGGGCGAGTACGGAGGCCAGGACGGGCAGAGCGATGCCACGGCCGGAGACGACCGCCACCGTGCGGCCGAACGACGGCACTTTCCCTAGGCGCAGGGCGGCGACCGGGACGGCATCGGAGCCCTCGGTGACATGGCCTCGGCCGGCGGCGAGGCAGCGGAGTGCGTGACGGATCTCCGTCCCGGTGACGGTGACCAGCCCGTCGACGTACCGCGCGACCAGGCCGACGGTGGGCGGGCCCGGCTCGACGTCGTCGGCCGGTCCGCCGGCGACGGTGGCGCCGACATCGCCAGGCACCCGCCGACCCGCGGCGACCGGGCGGCGGCGGACCGGCCGCCGGCGTCGGCCCCTGGGCGGCGACCCTCCCGGTCGCGCGTCCGACCCGGTCGGCCGGAGGCACTCCAGCTTCACTGCCGGGTGCCGTGCCGTCCCCCCGCCCGCATCGAGCGGCGCGGGCGGCCGGGCGGCAGCTGCCGGGTCCTGTGTTCCCATGGCGTCGTCCGATCCCCCGGGTTCATCCGACGGTGGTGGTCCCGGGGAACTCAGGTTAGAGGCCACGTGTTCCTGCCTGAAAGAAGGCGGAAGGCCGGCTTCGAAGGCGGACGGCCGCTGCGCGGACACGACGAACAGGGCGATACGGCCGCCATGAGCCCGGGGCGGTGCCACGATGGTGCTCTTCGTCCAGGTACCGGGAGGGACTTGTGAGCGCCGACATCCGCCGAAGGCTGGCCGGGCTCGGGCTGCGACTGCCGGAGGTGAGCGCGCCCAAGGGGGCGTACGTTCCGGCCGTGCGCAGCGGCGCGTACGTCTTCGTCTCCGGCCAGATCCCGTTGACCGACGGGCAGATGACCGCGACCGGGAGGGTCGGGGCGGAGATCTCGCCGCAGCGGGCCCGGGAACTGAGCAGGCAGTGCGCGCTGGCGGCGCTGGCGGCCGCCGACTCGGTGGTACCCCTCGAAAGGGTGGTACAGGTGGTGAAGGTCGTGGGCTACGTGTCCTCGGCCCCCGGGTTCATCCGGCAGGCCGAGGTGGTGGACGGGGCGGGCGACCTGCTCGTCGAGGTGTTCGGCCGGTCGGGTCGGCACGCGCGCAGTGCCGTCGGCATGAACATCCTGCCGCTCGACTCGCCGGTGGAGATCGAGGTACTCCTCCAGGTGTCCGAGGACGACGCCCGGTAGCCGGGACCGTTCAGGAGATGGGGACCGCCGTGCCCGTCACCTCGATGCCGCTGGACGGGTCCGCCGGGATTCCCACCGTCAGGAGGCTCGGGCGGCCCATGTCCACGCCCTGGTGGACGGTCAGTACCGTGGGCGGCGCGACGAGTCCGTTGCCGCGGAGGTATCCGCCGAGGGCCGCGGCCGCCGCACCGGTGGCCGGGTCCTCGACGACGCCGCCCGGCGGGAAGGGGTTGCGGGCGTGGAAGACGGTGTCCGACTCGCGGTGCACGAGGGCGATCGTCGTCCAACCCCGGCGCGCCATGAGGGCGTTGAGCGCCGGCATGTCGTAGTCGAGGTCGGCCAGTCGCGCCCGGTCGGCGGCGGCGATGACCGGGTGCCAGGCGCCGGCGTAGGCGACCTGGGGCGGCAGAGCCGGGTCGAGGTCGGCCGCGGACCAGCGGAGGGCGGCGAGGAGCTCGGCGAGGTCGGCGTCGGAGAGGTCCGTCGTACGGGGCTCGACGCTGACCAGGGTGGCCGTGACGGAACCGTCGGGGGCGGTCGAGGTGGTCACGGGGACGGTGCCCGCCTTGGTGTGCAGCAGCAGGCGGCCGACGCCGTGCCGGGAGGCGTGTGCGACGGCCGTCGCGATGGTGGCGTGGCCGCAGAACGGGACCTCGGTCCGGGGGCTGAAATACCGGATGTCGAGAGACCCGTCGGGGCGCGGGACGGTGAAGGCCGTTTCCGAATAGCCGACTTCGGCCGCGGTGGCGGCCATCGTCGCTTCGTCGATACCGGCGGAGTCCAGCACCACGCCTGCCGGGTTCCCGCCCCGGGGGTCGCTGCTGAAGGCCACATAGCGCAGGATGTCCATCGGCCGAACGTAGTCGCTCCGTCATCGGTGCGTCAAAGCGCTCTGCCACAGCGCGGTCGATACGTCGTGCCGTGCGCCGGCCGTTGCCGGGCGGGCGCCCTCAGGCCCAGGTGACCAGTTGCCCGGACGAGGCGAGTCCCACCGCGAACCCCAGCGCCACCCGGCGGGCGCCCCGACTGGGGCGTACGGCGTGGAAGTAGCGGGGGTCGATCAGCAGGGCCTCACCGACGCACGGGGTGATCTCCAGGGATTCGGCGCCGCGCACGACCGCCTCGTCGTACCCGTAGGAGGCCGGCAGCCGGTACGCCTCGTCCTCCGGTTGCCAGCGGTGCCGCCACAGCACCGTCTCGCCGCCCGAAGGGGGGACGCTGAGATAGAGGTTGAAGGCGAACTGGCCGATCAGCGGAGTGTCGAGCAGGTCCTCGGTGTATTCGCGCGACGCGTCGTCGAAGTGGACGAGGAAGCCCTGGTTGGGTTCCCTGGCCACCCCGTCGCCGAGTTCGCGGCCGCCCCGCCGGCCGACCGCCACGCCGCCGGGCCAGTGCGCGCCCAGTGCCTCCCGGCAGACGGCGAAGGGGTCGAAGGAGAGGTCGAGGGCCCGCCATGCCCGGTCGTGCCCTTCCAGCGCCTCCCAGTAGCTGTCGGCGACCCCGCCGTCCGCCATGTGGTCGCTGATCCCCACACCGAAGCGCATGACCGGCGGCTGGACGCGTGCCGTGCCGTACGAGTCGAACGTCCTGCGTTCCAGGGCGCCGAGGACCTCGTCGCAGCGCTCGGGGGAGAAGAAGCCGGGCACCCGGACGGCCGCGTACCGTCCGGCGGCGAGGCCGGAGAGGAGCCGGTGGGTGAAGGCGGTCGCGGTGGCGACGCGGAAGAACGGATCGTGCGGCGCGACCCGCGGCATGTCCCGAGCGGATGTCCCTGATGTCATTCGTAGCTCCCCCCGACGCTCTGAAAGACAGCGGAAAGCGGTGGCGTTCCGGCCGCTCCTACCAGGGAGGTTCTCCCGTGGTCGCGCGGAACGCGGTCTTCGCGTCGAGTTCGAGCGCCTGGCGTCCGGCCTCAAGCGCCTCCATCGCGATGCGCCGGCCCGCCTCCGCCTGGAGCCCCTCAAGCTCGCTCCCCGGAGCGCCCCACGTCAGGGAATGATCGTCGTAGGTGTCGGTGGGGGGAGCAGCCATCGGTGGACCTCCGCGCGTTCGAGTAAGGGCCGCGTCACACAGGGTGAAGCACCGTCAGGCTACGCGCAAGAGCGTCCGGGGCCGCGCATTTCCGTCAACTTCCTTTGAGGCGCGGGGGTTTCAGGTCGGCATTTCCCGCAACGTCGTCTCCAGGAGGGCTCTGGCCTGGACGGACAGCGGGTGCTTGGAACTGACCACCCGGTCGAGGTCGTGCACAAGCGTACGAAGTTCACTCACCGCTTCGGGCGTGCGCCCGCGTATCCCCAGCAGGACGAGGACGAAGTTGTAGCGCAGCCGCATCACGAGGTTGGAGTCCGAGGGCTGGGAGGCGTCCCGCAGGGCCTCGCGGATCACCTGTTCCGCCTCCTCCGCACGGTTCTGACTCAACAGCGAGTGCGACAGGGTCTCCCTCAGTCGGAGGACCTCGGGGGTGGCCGGCGGCCAGTGGTTGCGCCGGCTGATGTCGAGGATCTGGCGGGCCTCGGCCTCGGCCTCGCGGTGGGCGCCGAGGGCGTCCATGGACCGGGCCAGCGTGTGCCGCACGACGAGGGTGTCGTAGTGCTCGTGGCCGCGCACCTGCTTCTCCGCTTCGACGATGGAGCGCAGCATGTCCTCGGCCTCCTCCTCCCGCCCCGTCTGCTCGTGGATCGCACGGGCCAGTTTGTGCCTGCTGGCGAGTGTGTCCGCGTGATCCTCGCCCAGGATCCGGGCCCGCGCCCGCACCACGAGGCGCAACACCCGCTCGGCCTCGGACAGCTGCTCCTGGTCGAGGTGGATGCGGCCCTGTTCGTGGCGCAGGCCGAGGATCTCGCGGTCGTCCGGGTCGAAGCCGAAGGCGGCACAGCGTTCGATCAGCGGGACGACGAGGTCGTACGCGGGGGTCAGAAGACCGGTGGCGATGAGATAGCGGGCGGTCAGCCGGGCCAGCTCCAGGGCCTCGGTGCGCACGGTGCGGTCCGACAGCGGTAGCTCACCGAGCAGGCACGCCTTGGAGACTTCCAGCGTGTGCGGGGCGAGCACGGCCCACAGGGGCCAGTTGGCGGGGTGATCGGGGTTGCGGTGGTCGGTGGCCGACAGGAGCATGCGCAGCGCGACCCCGTAGAAGTCGGCGGGCCGCGCCCGTACCTCCTCGTCCTCGCGCAGGACGCCGTGCACCACCGGATGCAGGGTCAGCATGCCGGCCAGCTCGCGGTGGGACACGTCGGCGCGCTCGTAGGCGTCCACGAGGCCGAGTTCCTCCAGGCCGGCGAGCGCGGCGTTGGTGCGCTCGGCGGTGGCACCGGGGAAGAGCGGGGACTGGGCGAGCGCGGGTCCGGACAGCAGACAGCGGTAGGGGATCGGGGCGATGCTCAGGCAGGTGAAGACCTTCAGCAGGGTCGGGGCCTGGGGCAGATCGTGCTCGGTGAGCAGGTTCATGCCGATGCCGCAGACCTTCTCCACGATCTCCCGGCCGAGCAGCTCGCTGAGATGCGGTCCGTTCTGGCCCGCGGACGTGTTCACGGTACGGCGGAACGTCTCGAAGTTCCTGATGTCGCTGTCCAGGGAGATCTGGCTCTCGTTGACCGCTTTGATCACGTCGGCGGCGTGGCGCAGGGCGAGCGGCAGGCCGCCCAGTTCACGCGAGAGTCCGCGGGCGTCCTCGTTGGTACCGCCGAGGCCCCCGGTCCGCTCCAGGAGCATGGAGGCGCCGTCGTTCTCGTCCAGCGGCAGCACCTGATGGATGCGGGCCGCCTCGCCCCAGGCGTGCCGGCGGCGCACCCGGCTGGTGACGAGCACGGTGCCCCTGGGGTTCTGCGGTCTGCGCAGCCAGCCGGTCCCGTCGGAGACCGGGCCGTCGGGGGGTCCGAGCCGTTCGGGCTCGTCCGCGTTGTCGAAGATCAGCAGCCAGGGGTCGGGGCATGCGTCGAGGAAGGCCCACACGAGGTCCATGGCCTGGCCGACGAGCCACGCCCGCTCCACGTTGATCGACGGGGCGCCCAGGTCGCGTGCGATCATCCGCATGCGCAGGCTGAGTTCGGGCATGGACACCCACCACACGCGGTGTCCGGCGCGCTGGGCGCGTTCGGCGGTCTCCAGCGCGATCCGGCTCTTTCCCGAACCGCCCAGGCCCGCCACGATGTGCACCTGCCGGCGCGCCTGTTCGGACAGCAGGTAGGCGACGAGTTCCTGCCGGTCCTTCCCCTTCAGCTGACCGTCGCTCAGCTGGCCGTAGGGCGGCGGCGGGTAGGGGGCGAGATCCGGCGCGTCCGACGCGGGTGACGGGACGGAGCCGGTGGTGTCCGCCGTGGTTCCGGGGGCGTGCGGGGCGACGGTGCCTTCCTCCGTCGCCGCCGGAGGAAGGGCTCGTGGTGTCGCCGGTGTGGCAGGCGTGGCCGACGCGGCGTCGGCCACCTCCAGCACCGCGGCGCGCACGGCCAGGTAGGAGGCGGCCGTGCGGTCCGCGGGCTGGACGATGGAGAAGTGGTCCGCGGTGACCACGCCGCCCTTGGGGAAGAGGCCCCGGGCGACGACGGGGGGCACGATGTCGTCGGCGGAGCCGCCGTAGGCGCGCACGGGTATGGGGCATTCCGTGTCGCTGTACGCGCGGGCGTGCACCACGGAGCCCAGGACGGTCCGTTGGGCTTCCGTCACCGCCCGGTCGAAGGGCCTCAGCTGCTTCTCCTGCGGGTTGTTCCAGAGTTTCAGGAACTTGCGCACGGTGAGGAAGAAGCCCGAACCGGTGTTGGGGCAGGCGAACATCGTGAAGTGCTTGATCCGGATCAGCTCGGCGCCTTCGCCGTTCCACAGCTTGCGGGCGAGGAAACGCTGCACGACGAGGCCGCCCTGGCTGTGCGTGACGAGCACGATCCGTTCGGCGTCGGAGAGTTCGGTCTCCAGGAAGGTGCCCAGCTGGTCGGCGATGTCGTCGGTCTCGGCGACCCGGCGGTCGGGCCGGAGCCGGCCGAGCGGGGAGTCGTACTCGAAGAGATGAACGCTGACCCGGCCGGTCAGCTCGGGGTCGCCGGCGATGAGCGTCTCGAACGCCTTCCACACCTTGGCCGAGGAGAACAGCCCGTGCACCAGCACGAGATGGACGCGCGTCGACGCCATCGCGAACCTCCGCAGTCATAAGGGGTGTTGAGGTCGAAGGAATTCGATCGCAGATGAAGTGGCAGTCGGTTCAATGATGCACGAGGGGTGGTCGAGGAGCCATGAAAAGACAGAGGGGAAGAAGGGGTGGCACCGCCCGCCCGCAACGAGGGGGCGTTGCGGAACGTGCCTGTGGCACCTTCCCCGTGTGATCGATCTCGGGCGTGTGCACGAGGGGCCTCCGGTGACCTGCGCGGCGGACACGGTCCGCGCGATCGGTGAAGGGTTCACCGGGCCGGCTGGCGGTGAGCGGGTGGGCGCGCCCTCGGCGGGCGGGAGACCGGCCCGCCACCCCGCGTGGAACACCGACGTTCACCACACCCCGCTGCCGGCCCAGCCCCCAGGCCCTCCTGCGCCTGGGGCCCCTGGGCACACGCCTGCCGCCCGGTCCGCGACTGCGAGTTCTCGCCGTGGGCCTCCGAGACCCTCGACGACCGTCTGGAGAGCGGCAAGGTCACCTACGGGGTGGTGAAGAACTGTCCCACAGGCATGGGGAGTTCCTGGTGACATGTGATTCCCGGGGCGCGCCCGCGCTGGATCCGCTCGTCTCCCTCGGATGGCGGCTGTTCGGCCGCCGCACCCCGCTGCGGTTCTATCGGCGGTGCGGCGCACGCATGCGGCGATTCGTCGAGACAGCGCTGCGCGGCGAGCCCGTCCCGCTCCGTCCGGCGAGGAGGGTCGCCGGCTTGGTGTACGCCCCCTCGGACGCCCGTCGCCTGGACGCACCGGCCGTCCACCGGCCGTCCACCGGCTTTCGCCCGCGCTGAGGGGCGGCGCGGGGCCGACGGCACCCTGTGAGCGGCGGCACCTGCTCACGGTCGCGGCCACGCGTCGTCCTGCCGGCGCCCGAGGTCGGGCGGCTTGGCCGAGGTCAGGACCATCCCAGCTCGGAGTAGGCGCGGCCCGTGAGGATGCCCTCGATCGCGGTGCGCGCGTAGGGGACCAGCTCCCGGGGGAGGTCCGTGGGCGGCCACCACCGCCACTCCACGCACCGGTCGGGCTCAAGGACCTCGGGAACGCCGGTGAAGGACCGGGCACGGAAGACGAGCTGGACCCGCGGGCGTGCCGTGGGCGGGTCGAGGAGGTGGACCACGTGCACGAGATCGACGCCTGCCGGGTCGATGAGGAGCCCGGCCTCTTCCTCGGCTTCCCTCACCAGACAGCCGACCGCGGCCTCCCGTTCGCAGTGCCCGGCCAGGAAGTGCCACGTCTTGCCCGCGTAAGCCGCGTCGGGGTGGCGCAGACCGAGGAGGATCCGGTCGTGCTCGTCCTGGAGGTAGAGATGGACCCCGACGATGTGGAGCTCGGTCCCCGCGGGTGCGTCTTGGCGCGGTCGACGGCCTCGGGCGGGCGGGCCGCCGAGCGCCGGGTGCTCGGCCGCGTGCCGGCGGATCAGGTCGGCCAGGCCGGGGCTCAGGCGCACCCGGTCGAGCGTGTCGACGGTGAACCACCGCAAAAAAACACCTTCTTGAAGGTCCACGGAGTCGGGGTGTCCGTTCCACAGACCGGTGTACACCTGGATCGGAACGGCGAGGCCGTCGACACCGGTCGCCGCATCCACCACGTACGGTGTCAGGGCGGTGGGCTCCAGACCGGGCGCCTCCTCGGCGAGTTCGCGGCGCAGGGTCGCCTCCAGACAGGCGTCATCGGGCTCGCGGCCACCGCCCAGCAGCGCCAGGGACCACGGTTCCCAGATGTCGTCCCGGTGATCTCGTAGATGGAGCAGATAGCGACCGTTCCCGTCGTGGATCAAGGCGGAGGCGTTGACCGGCTCGGGCCGCCCGTCGAGGCCGTCGCGTTCGGCGTCCAGGAGTTTGGCGCGCAGTGTCGGTGACCTGACGTCGGTGAGTGCCAGCCAGGTCGCGCGGGACACCTCCTCGTCCCGCAGCATGAGCCGTGGGGGCCGGGCGGCCGTGAGGTAGAAGACGAAGCGGAAGTCCACGTGCCGGTGCGCGGGCTCGCCCGTGGCCGGGTCGGCGTCGATGTCGTGGACGTCGATGTCGATCGGCATCCCGAGGAACTGCGTCGTCAGGCACAGATCCTCCGGACGAAGGCCGGTTTCCTCGCACACTTCGCGTAGCGCGGCACCCAGGAGGGTCCGGTCCTCCTCGACGTGCCCGCCCGGAGCGAGGAGCCTCCCCGATGCCCTGTGCCCGAGGTGCAGGACGCGTCGATCACGGTCGATGACGACCGCGCTGTACGTGATGTGGCTCGGCAGCGTCGTGCGGCTCGTCGGCTCGTCGGGGCCGTCGACGAGGGCCAGCAGCCCGGCCAGGGCGTCCCGCTCGTGCGGATGCCGGGCCAGGTACGTCTCGGTGGTCGTACGGATGTGGGAGCGGGTGGGCGGCACGTCATCACCTCGGCGGAGCGGGGAGCGGGGAGCGGGGTGTGGGCAGGCTGGGCGGGGCCATGGCGGTGGAAGGGGCGGCAGTGGCGCCGGCGCGCTCACGCGGGTGTCCCGGGCTGCTCCTCGGCGGGTTCGGAGGTGACCTGATAGGAAAGCAACTGCCGGAACATTCCGTCCTGTTGGGACAACTCGTGGTAGGTGCCCTCTTGGGCGATCCTGCCTTCGTCGAGGACCACGATCCGGTCCGCCACGGCCACATTGGTGATGCGGTGCGTGACCAGCAGAACCACGCGGTCCCGGGCGAGGTCCCGCAGGCGCTGGAAGATGCGGTACTCGGCGCGGGGATCGAGGTTCGCGGTCGGTTCGTCGAGGACCAGCAGCCCGGCCTCGCGGAAGAACGCCCTGGCCAGCGCGATGCGCTGCCACTGGCCGCCGCTGAGTTCCTCGCCGTTGAGCCACTCGCGTGCGAGCAGGGTGTCCAGGCCGGCGGCGAGTTGGTCGACGACCTCGTCGGCGCCCGCGGCCTCGCACGCGTCCCGCACCGCGGCGTCACCACGGGTCGTGGGCTGCCCCAGGTTCACGTTCTCGCGCACGGTCAGCGGCCAGTGCGCGTAGTCCTGCGGCACCAGGGCCACCTGCCGCCACAGGGCCTGCGGGTCGGCCTCGCCGACGGGTTTCCCGTCCCACAGCACTTCCCCGGCCGTGGGCAGGTTCAGACCGCTGATCAGCTTGGACAGCGTCGACTTCCCCGACCCGTTGAAACCGACCAGAGCGGTGACCTCCCCGCGGCGCAGGGTCAGCGAGACATCGGACAGGGCGTCGCGGTCCTTGCCCGCGTAGCGGTGCGTGACCGACTTGACCTCGATCGTCTTCGGCGGCTCGGGACGGCGCGAGCCCCGGCGCATACGGAAACCGCCGGCCCGCTCCAGGAAGTCGCTCCAGTCGTCCATGTACAGGCCCGTACGCACGGCTCGCGCGCCGATGGCCACCAGACCGCGGACCGACTGGCCCACCATCTGCAGGGCGAAGACGGCCGTCCCGGCGTGGCCGACGGTGATGTGCCCGCCCGCCAGCAGCAGAACGACCGCCGCCCATACGACGGCCGACCCCAGACCACCGCACAGCGCGCCGACAAGGGACATGCGGGCGCCCTTGTCGGCCGCGGTCCGGTCCTCCCGGTTGATCCGGGCGACCGTTTCCCGGTACCGGCCGGCCAGGAACGGGGCCATGGTCCCGGCGCGGATCTGGTCGGCGGCGTCCCTGTTGTAGATGTGCCAGCGCAGCACCGACAGCATGCGCAGGTCGCCGTTGCTGCGCAGGTTCGCCAGGTACCGCACCCGCGCGGCACTGATCTGGGCCAGGGCCTGCGGCAGGCTCGCCGCGATCAGGAGCGGCAGCAGCAGCCAGTTCACCCCGGTCAGCACGAGCGCGCCGGCGACGAACGAGGCCGCCGAGGCGATCAGGTCCTGCCCCTCGTCGATCAGGTCCCCGGTGACCTGCGCCCCGCGGTCGGCCGCCTCACGCGCCCGGTTGAATTCGGGATCGTCGTAGGCGCACAACTCGGCCTCGGCACAGCCGAGCAGCAGCTGCTGTTCGGCCTCGCGCGACATCAGCGGGCCCAGCCGGGAGGACAGCCAGTTGACGGTGATGCCGAGCAGGGCGCGCATGCCGGCGGCACCGGCGAGCAGGGCCACCGACGGCCAGGCCCGAAGGAGCCGGTCGTAGACGTCCGTGCTGGTGAGCAGCGCGGTGAGGGTGCCGCTGATGGCGACCAGGCCGAGGGCCTGCATGACACCGCCGGCGGCCTGGCACACCAGGAGGCCGATGGTCGCCGGCCGGTCGACCTGCCAGGCCAGGGCCAGTGAGCGGCGCACCAACTGCGGCAGACGCCGCGCCATGTCACGCAGCCGGATCGAGCGGCCGGCCGCCTCGCGGCTGCCGGTCAGGTCGACGTACCGCATCTGCGGCTCGCTGTCGGACTTCGGCGCGATGTCCTGCTCCGCTCCCGGGCGGTCGGAGGCTCTGGGGGACCGGGCCGGTGGGGCGGTGCGCGGTTCGGGGACGCCGTCGGGTGATTCACCGGTGGCCCTGTTCATGCCGCCCACCTCGTATCCGGACATGCCGTAGGGACGGAGCCGACAGCGAGCCGGACCCGCGTCGGCGTGACCGCGGGCGGGGGAGGAGTGGCGGGAGCGGGCGGAAGGACGGTCCGAGGATCGAGCACGCGGAACACGGTGGCCTCCGGGAACGACGGATGGGGCACAGGGATCAACGACACATGCCCCCGTGTCGAACACACGTCTTTCGGACGTACGGGAAGTCCCGGCGGCAGGCGAATACGCGTTCGTGCCGGATACATCGACCCTTGCCCGCGCGGGCCGGCCGTCGGGCACCGTCGTGGCCGAAACGCCGATGGTGGTCGCGCAGGCCGTCGTGCGAGCCGCTCGGCACCGGTGTCCGCGACAGCGCCGAAGACAGGTCAGGTTCGATCATCCAGACAGATCGTCACGGGAGAGCCTTTAGACTCGGCGCCCGTACTAGTCATGATCACCACTGGAAGGGACAACATGTTTCAGGACGCTCCGATCTACCACCAGCTTGTCGCGGAGCGTGGCGATGTCCCTGCGCGCGTACGCGACGCGGCGGGGAGCATACTGCGTGAACTCGAACACGTGATGGGTGCAATGGCGTTGCCCGCTCTCTCGACAAGCCCTCTGCCGATGCGACAGCCCGAAGCCGCTCCGCGAACGGCGCTTCCGCTGCCCAGACCGTAGGCCGCCGCGGGCAGTGGGTGGTACCGGGCGGGTTCCGGTGTCGACCCCCGCACCGCCGCGGTCGCCCACCGCCCCCGCCCCCGCTCTCGCCCGCGCCCGCCGCCGACCGGCCGCTCCACCCTCCGTACCCCGGGTCGTTCGGCAGCGCGTGGCTGTACGAGGCGGCGCAGGCGCCGGTCGGTGACCCCGCCGGGTCGGCCGAGGCGGGGCGGGCGGCGCTGAAGCCGCCGTCGTCTTCTCCGACCTCACGTGCGTGCTGACCGTGGTGAGGAAGAACTCGCCGCGGGCACCGCGCTGTTCGGTCCGCCGGTACGCGGGCATGGCATCGCCCCGACACCCCGTGGTCGGCCTGCGCGCGTGCGAGTGCTGCGCGTGCATGTACGGCGTCCCCGCCGCAGGGACGGGCCAGTGAGCGCCATCGACGAGATATTCCCGGCGGCCCTGGACCAGTGGCCCCCCGAAGACCGGCAGGAGTACCGCCCAGGACTCGTGACGAGACCTGGCTCCGTGTCCGGTTCGGCGGTCGTACTCCAAGACCAGTGGCGGCTTCGCCGCCAGACGACCAGCAGGCCAAAGGCTGTGGTCCCGGCGGCATGTCCGATCCCGCGCAGAGCGCCGTCGCCGAGTTCGCGGCCGCCGCCGGCCACGACGTGCGACCACTTCCCGGTCCCGGGCCGGCCGGAGCCGCACCTCCCCGCGTCTGC
The DNA here is from genome assembly GCF_053598955.1 of Streptomyces sp. NPDC001056. Lineage (NCBI taxonomy): Bacteria > Bacillati > Actinomycetota > Actinomycetes > Kitasatosporales > Streptomycetaceae > Streptomyces > Streptomyces sp. NPDC001056. Next base: position 97,888 of record NZ_JBSFLI010000015.1, read on the forward strand.
CTCTGCGGTGGGAGTGGGGCGGGGGCGGTCGGGCAGCCAGAACGTGCCACCGCGGGCCGTGCCCCGGGCGGCCACAACGCCGGGCCGACGGTGCCGCTGAGCTTGTTGACCACCAGGGCGTGCCCGGCAAGTTCCGCCCAGTGCGGCCGTCTTCGCCGGGCGAGCGGGTGGCGCGGGCCCACGGCCGCGACCCGGTCCTCGGTGCCCAGCTCGACCGTGCGCAGGCGGGTGTTGCCGCCTGGCGCGCCGTAGATCACCGCGGCGTCTGTGTGCCGGGTGGCGACGCCGCCGGTGCGCTCGTCCCGTCGTACGAGGTCGAGCCGGCCCCCGGTGAGCCACGGCACATCGTCATGCCGACAGGGCCTTCAACAGCGCCTTGTCGAACTCCTCGGGGCGTTCGAGGTGGACCGCGTGCCCGGCATCGGCCACGGCGACCTCTCGGACCGTGCCGCCGGCCGCCGCGTAGCGGTCGAGGACGTGACGCGTCTGCGCCAGCATCGGCTGCGCCGGGGTGCCGTCCCAGCCCGGCACCGCGCCGATCGAGCCGAGGTGCGCCAGGTCGAACATCGAGGTGTCCGAGACGATGATGTCGTCCTCGCCGCGGATCCACAGCACCGGCGGCTTGGGGTCGAGCAGATGCAGATCGTCGAGGCGGAAGTGGGTCGGGGCCATGCAGTTGAGGACCCCGCGCGTGCCGGGTGCGATGCCGGGCCAGGCGTCGGACGTCGTGCTGTCGCCGGGGTAGTGGTCGTCGCCGAGTCGTGTGGTGATCATGGACTCGACGTACGCGTCCTCGTGCTCGGTGTGGAACGGCGGCTTGACGTAACAGGTCGTGAGGATGGAGCGCGGAGAGGTCGGGGAGTCGGCGCCGCGGTCTCCTTCGGCGAGCCGCCGGACGAACTCCGGGTTGGCCGTGCCGCCGCCCGATCCGGCCCCGTCCGCCGAGTTGAGGGTTCCGTCCACGTCGTGGGTGCCGCCGAAGCCGTACGGGGAGACGGGGTTGACCAGGGTCAGGGAACGCACCGCGGCCGGACGGTCGCGCAGGTACTGCATGACCACGCCGCCGCCCATGGACCAGCCGACGAGATGGGCCCGGTTGATGTCGAGGGCTTCGAGCAGCGCGGCGAGGTCGTCGGCGTAGTCCCGCAGGCCGCGTGTGGCGTCGACGGGCAGCGGGTCGGTGCCGCCGAAGCCGCGCAGGTCGACGGCGAAGGGGCGGTAGCGGACCGGCAGCGCGGTCATCGTGGTGTGCCAGAACGCGGAGGAGGCGACGTTGCCGTGGACGAAGACGACCGGTTCGCCGGTGTCCCGGACCTCGGTGATCTGCTGGGTCAGTCTGCCGGTGGTGACACGGCGGGTGTGGAGCGTGGTCATGTCCTTCTGGTCCTTCGTCCTCGGGTGCGTCAGGAGAGCCGGGTGGCGACCTGGGCGGTAGCCAAGCTGTGCCAGCCCAGTTCGAGGTGCTTGGCGGTCGCGATGGCCGGCGCTGCGCAGTGGGCTGATGGCGCTGGAGAAGCACTGGCCGCCGTAATACGTCCCGCACCGGTCCTGACCGCCGGCCGGGGCCATCGAGAACTCGGGGTGTGCCGTGTACAGGCCGTGGCAGCTCATGTGGGAGCGCGGGGAGAGGCGTTGCCCTTGCCTCCGCACTCGGACCAGAGGGAGAAGTCGTGGGCCCAGCCGTGGGCGTAGGGGCAGTCGTGGCCGGCGTTCGGACCACCGAGGGCGATCAGCTTCCGGACGTCTCCGGCGCACACCCGTCCCCGACTCGGCTTGAGGGACGACAGGTACGCGCGGGTCGACACCTGGCCCTTGCTCCAGCCGATCAGGTCGACCTTGTCGACGCCGGGCTTCGCCTTGATGACGTCGATCGCGTCGCCCATGATCTGCGCCTGCATGATGCTGTTGCCCTGCTTGTGGGAGAAGCCGACGGCGAAGACGCGGTGGCCACGCTCGGAGAGGCGCCCCATCAACTCGGGGGACGGGCGGGCCAGGGCGCCGCAGCCGCAGCCGCCCGCCCCCACCACCGCGATGACTTGGGCGACGCGCGGTCACCATCGCCGCCCCGGACTCCGCGTGCCAGCCATGTCCCGGCCTTTCCTGCTCATGTGCCCCTGGCGTGTTCGTTCGGTGCTCGTTCAGGCACCGGGTGCGCACACGCTAGGCGGACGGGCAGATGCCGCGGCATGTGGGTGACCCACACAGTGGGATGCGCGTGAATGGTCGGGGACTTCCTTGTCGACTGAGGGCCGGGCGGGCCTCGCGCCCTGCGGTGTGGGAGTCTTCGGGCATGAGCTACGGCCTGACGGCGTGGGGAGGGGAGCGGCTGACGGATGACGAACTGCCGGCCGGCATGGACTCGGCCCCCTTCCGGGGTAGGAAGATCAACAAGGCGTGGACGGACGGGAAGTGCGTTTCGGGATGCTGACGCGGGACACGAAAACCTCGCCCGTCCCCGGCGTGCGCCGGGTGCTGGAGCGGATCGGGCGACTGTTCCTGACCTATTTGGTCCTGTACGCCGTGACATGGATGGTCATCGCCCTCCTCCTGTCCTCGGAGGACTCGTTCACCGACGTCATGCGGTTCGGCTTCGGCATGCTGGCTTTCGTCGGCACACCGACGCTGCTCCTCGCTCTCCTCGCGGGCGTGGCTCACACGCAGATGGACGTCACCACGTTCCGGACGGCGCTGGCCTTCCCGATGATCCTTTTCGCGCTGCCTCTCGCGGGTGCGAGCTGGCCCGAGCCGCTGGTGTTCCAGATCCTGGCTCAGATCGCCTTCGCCGCGTACCTGATGCCCGCACCACTCGTTCCGGAGAACTGGACGCCGCGACCGCAATAGCCTGGTCGGTCTGAGGAAGGTCGGCCGATGCCCCGGCGGAGCGCTCTTCGCGGGTCGCTCCAAGCGGCGGTGCGGACCTCTGGTCAGCGAGCCCGGATGAGAACGGACACCGGCCGTTGTCGGAGGCGCTTGGTCCTTATGCGGCGACAGGCTGGTGGCCGTGGACGACGCGAAGATCCTCAAGCCGACCGACGCGGTCATCCGGACGGCCGTGACCTGCGTGTGCGGCTCGGACCTGTGGCCGTGTCGCGGCGCGGAGCCGACCGAGAGGGCCCACCCCATGGGGCACGAGCACGTCTGCTTCGTCGAAGAAGTCGGGTCCGAGGTCACCTCGGTCAAGCCGGGCCAGTTCGTCGTCGGCTCGTTCGCGACTCGGACAACACCTGCGCGAACTGCCGCAACGGCTTCCAGCCCGGCTGCCTGAACCGCGAGTTCATGAGTACCTGCCAGGCCGAGTACGTCCGCATCCCCAACGCCCAGGGCACCCTGGCCGCCGCCGAGGAGATCCCGGGCGAGGAATTCCGGCCGGGGCTGCCGGCCGTCTTCGACGTCATGGGAACCGGCTGGTGGGCCGCGGACGCCGCCGAGGTGGAGGCCGGCTCCACCGCCGTGGTCGTCGGCGACGGAGCGGCCGGTCTGTGCGCGGTGATCGCGGCCCGGGAGATGGGCGTGGAACGGATCACCGCCATGTCGCGCCACGGGTCCCGTCAGAAGCTCGCCCGCGGATTCGGCGCCACCGACGTCGTCACCGAGCGTGGCGAGGGCGGCGTCGCACGGATCAAGGAGATGACCGGCGGCATCGGCGCGGACAGCGTCCTGGAGTGTGTCGGCACCGCCCGGGCGATGCAGCAGGCCCTGCATTCGGCCCGGCCCGGCGGAAGCGTCGGCTTCGTCGGCGTCCCCCACGGCGTCGCCGTCGTCGGCCAGGAGCTCTTCTTCCCCCACGTCGCCCTGCACGGCGCGGCCCCTGACCGGCTGATGGTCCACCTGGCCGTCAACGAGGCCGACTCCGAGCACGATGTCGTGCACTGGCCGGCCCCCGTCACCGACGAGGAGTACGCCGCCGCCCCGGCCACCGACCGACGCCCGGACGCGGGTGCTGACGTCGTCGCCCCCGTTCTCCCATCGGATCGTTCTCCTCACATCCGAGCGGGCTTCTTCTTGTTGAAGAGCCAGGTGCCGAACAGCTCGGTCAGGTCCTTCCCGGACCTGCTCTCGCACAGGGCGACGAACTGCCGGGTGTCGGCGTTGCCGTGCCGGTGCTGTCGCGTCCAGGTGCGGAGGATGCCGGAGAAGGCTTCGTCGCCCACGGCCTCGCGCACCTTGTGCATGACCATGGCGCCGCGTCCGTAGACGGGCGGGTCGGACACCCGCCCCCCGCCGGGCGGATCGGCGGGCGGGAAGGCCCAGATGCCCTCGGCCTCGGCGTCCGTCCCGTCGTAGAAGTCCTCGAAGATCTCGTCGGTGCTCCGACCGCCCTGATCCTCCTCCCAGAGCCACTCCGCGTAGGTGGCCATCCCCTCGCTGAGCCACATGTCCTTCCAGCCGCGCGGGGTCACGGAGTTGCCGAACCACTGGTGCGCCAGCTCGTGCACGAGCAGTGCCTCGTCCGGAGCTTCCGCGAAGTAGGGCTTGGTCTGGGTTTCCAACGCGTAGTCGAGTCCGGGCAGATGGTCGACGACGGCACCGGTCGAGGAGAAGGGGTAGGGGCCGAAGCGCTCGTCCGCCCAGTCGATGATCTCGGGCACCAGCCTCGCGACGGCGCCGGCGTCTTCGGACTCGTCCGGGTCGATGGCGACGTAGACGGGCAGGTGGCCGTGTGCCCAGCCCTTGTGGATCTCGAAGTGGCCGACGGAGACGTGGGCGAGGTAGCCGGCCATGGGCTCCTCGGTGCGCCAGTGCCGTGTCACCGTTGCGCCCTTGTCCTCCTCCGCGATCAGCTCGCCATTGCTCACCACGTCGTAGAAGTCGCCTTCCTCGTCCTTGGGCACAGTGACCCGTATGTCGTACGTGGCCTTGTCCGAGGGGTGATGGTTGCCCGGGAACCAGGTCATGGAGCCGGTCGGCTCTCCCAGGGCGGTCGAGCCGTCATCGGTCTCGATCCAGCCTTCGAGACCCCCGTCGTCCCCCTCGATCGTTCGCGGGGTGCAGTCGTAGGTGACGATCGTCGTGAAGACCTCGTCGTTCCTCACCGTCCTCGCAGGTGTCACGACCAACTCGTCGCCCGAGCGAGCGACGTGGGCTTTCGCACCGTGCACCGTGGCGGCGCGTACCCGCAGGCCCGACAGGTCGAGGTCGAAGCGGCTCAGGTCCTGGGTGGCCCGCGCCGTGATGACGGCCGTGCCCTTCAGGTGGTTGGTTTCCGGCACGTAATCCAGCGTCAGCCCGTAATGCGTCACGTCGTAGCCGCCATTGCCGAGTGCCGGGAACAGCCGGTCGCCCACTCCGGCCGCGCCGGGCCTCGCGTCGGCGGCGGTGCCGTCTCCCGTTGCGGGACCGGCGCAGGCCGTCGACATGACCAGGCACAGCGCCGCCGCCGAAGCCCAGCCGGACCGAGTGCCCGAGGCCGTCGACCGAGGCCGGTGGTCCGTCGCCGTACGAGGTTTCATCTCATGTCTCCCATCGATCGCGGCACGCGAGACGTCAGAAACCCCGCATCGTCCAATGGTTGCCTCAAGATCGGTAAAAAGATCAGCGATCGGTGTGAGCGCGGGCCGGACCGTCCCCCCGCCGGGAGCGGAGCGCGGGCCGGTGATCAGTTGTCCGGAACGACGGACAGGGCGTCGGCCGCGGGTGCGGGCAGCGTCTGCTCGGCCCAGATGGTCTTGCCGTGGCAGGTGCGCCGGGTGCCCCAGCGATCGGTGAGCTGGGCCACCAGCAGCAGCCCGCGACCGCCTTCGTCGGTGGTCCGCGGGTGGCGCACGTGCGGCGCGGCGCTGCTGCCGTCGGTGACCTCGCAGATCAGTGCGTGGTCCCGGATCAGCCGTACCTGGATGGTGCCCGGCGCGTACCGGATGGCGTTGGTGACCAACTCGCTGACGATCATCTCCGTCGTGAAGACGAGCTCGGACAGCCCCCAGCTGGCGAGCTGCCGCTCGGCCAGGGTGCGGGCGGTGGCCACGATCGCCGGATCGCCGGGGAAGGTCCAGGAGGCCACCTGGTCGTCGTGCAGGGCGCGGGTCCGGGCGAGGATGAGCACGACGTTCTCCTCGGTCCGTCCGGACATCTGCGCGTAGACCACCGCGTCGCACGCCTCCCGCAGGCACGCGTGCTGCTGGGCCAGGACGCGGCGCAGGCGCGCGACACCCGCGCCCTCCTCCGGCGACCCGCGGACGAGCCCCTCGGTGTAGAGGGCGATCAGGCTCCCTTCCGGCAGATCCGTCTCCCATGCCTCGAAGGACAGGCCGTCGCCGCCCAGTGGCGGTCCGCAGGGTGCGTCGGCCGGCGCCACATGCCCGTCCGGGAGGGCGAGCAGCGGCGCGGGATGCCCGGCGCGGGCCACGACCAGGTGCCGGCTCACCGGATCGTAGACCACGTACGCACAGGTGGCCGTGGTGGGTTGGGCGTCCAAGAGGTCGTCGGCGGTGGCCGGGCGGTTCTCCTCGGCGAGTTCCAGCACCAGGTCGCCCAGGTGTGCCAGCACCTCGTCGGGGGCCAGGTCCAGGGCTGCCAGGCTGTGGGTCGCGGCGCGCAGCCGGCCCATGGTGGCCACGGCGCGCATGCCGTGCCCCGCCACGTCGCCGACCACCAGTGCGGTCCGTGCGCCGGACAGCGGGATGACGTCGTACCACGGGCCACCGGCGTGCCCCGGCAGATAGCTGAACGCCACCTCGACGGCGTTCTGGGCGGGGAGACGGCCCGGCAGCAGGCTGTTCTGGAGGACGAGGGCGGCGGTGCGCTCGCGTTTGTAGCGGCGGGCGTTGTCCAGGCCGAGGGCGGTGTGCGCGGCGAGTTCGCCGGCGATGGTCAGATCGTCGTCGTCGAAGGGCGTGGAGGTCACGGACCGGTAGAAGCTCGCCACGCCGAGCACGACCCCGCGGGCGGCCAGCGGCACGACCATCATCGAGTGCACCCGCCCGGCGCGGATGTGGTCGGCGCGGTGCGGATCGTGCGCCAGCCATTCGCCGCCCTCGACCTTCCGGATCAGCCGGGGCCGCAGATCGGCCAGGCACTGGGTGAGCGGTGTCGGGAAGCCGTACGAGGCCTTCTCGCCGATGGCGTAGGCGGGCTGGATTCCGGCGGCGCTGGTCGCGCGGAACGCGGTGCGCCGGAAGGTCACCTCGGAGGAGACCGGACCGGGCTCGGGGGCGTCGCCCTGGTGGACGGAGTCGAGCACGTCCACGCTGATGGCGTCGGCCACGCGGCCCACCGCGGTCTCGGCCAGTTCCTCCGCGGTGCGTGCGAGGTCGAGGGTCGTACCGATGCGCATGCTGGCGTCGTTGAGGAGTTCGAGACGGGCCCGGTACCGGCAGCGCTCCGTGATGTCGATGGCCAGGGTGGCCACCCCGATGGGTTCTCCCGCGGGGTTGCACAGCCGGAAGGCCGACAGGGAGTACATGTGTTCGCCCTGCGGGTCGGCGGGCGGATACCCCGGCTGGATGAAGTCGATGACCGGCTCGCCCGTGCTCAGGACGCTCCGCATCAGGTGCTCGGCGGCGTCGGTCGCCACGGTCGGCGCGACCTCGCGGGCCGGTTTCCCGACGACGCCCTCGGCGGGAACGCCGCGCATGCCGGGCGAGGCGACATTGAATCGCACCAAGCGCAGGTCGGTGTCGAGGACGTGCAGTCCGACCGGTGACTCGGTCAGCAGCGCACCGAGGACCGCCCGGTCGAAGTCGCAGGTGTCCGCGCCGTCCGTGCGGGCGAGGAAGACGGTCCATGTCACCGGGCCCTCGGCGGCCAGGCGGGGACACATCCACCATTCGGCCTCCACCGGCAGTCCGGACCGGTCGCGCAGGCGCACCCGGCAGCCGCCACAGACCGGCGGAGCGTGCGGGACAGCCGCCCCCTCGGTCGGTTCCGGCGGGAGGAGGAGCGACGACAGCGGCCGGCCCACCATCTCCTCGGGCCGGTGGCCGAGGAGCCTCTCGGCCTCCGGGCTCCACTCGGTGATCGTCTCATCGGCGTCCACGAGTATCCGGGCCCGCGGTGTCTCCGGTACGACACCGCCCGTGTCCGCAGTCGTCATGGCTACCCTCCTGTCCCGTAGGAGGTCGGCGTCGCCCGCTCGCCACTCCCTTTCAGGGTGGCAGATGAGCGAGCCGCCCGCGCGGCTGACCACCCCGAAACGCGGCCGTCGCGACGGGCGGCCCGACGATCGAGGGCGCACCCCCGCGTCGGCGGCGGCCGGAGACCTCCGGCCGCCGCGAAGCCGGACCAGCCGACGGACTCTTACGCCGCCGGCCCGGCTCCCTCACGAGCCGCGCCCGCCGGTACGTCACGGGGCAGTCGCACCGCGCCGACGGCGGATCGCGGTGCGGGCACCGACGGTGCCGTTCCCGCTCCGGAGCGCGACTACCGGATCCTCCGGCTCCACGCGGAAACCCTTCGCCCGGTCGCCGGGACCGGACCGGGTACGGACCCCGCACGCGGCAGGCGAGGACACGCGCGCGCACGCTCGCCGCCGAGGTCCATACCTTCGTCGCGAGCGTCGCGGAGGGGCCAGGGCCTGCGGTCCTGTCGGTGGTCCGTCGGTCATTGGTGGGCTGCGAGGGTGTGCGTGAGGGTGGCGAGGGCGCGGTGGGTGTGGGTTTTGACGGTACCGACGGTGACGTCGAGGAGCGTGGCGATTTCGGTCTGTTTGAGGCCATGCCAGTGGCGGAGGATGAGGGCCTGTTTCTGGCGGGTGGGGAGTTGCTGGAGGGCTTGGTGGAGAGTGTGGTGGTCGTGACGCTGGAGAGCGGTGGTTTCAGCCGATAAGACCGTTTCGGTCGGCGTGGTGGTGAGCTGGGTGTGGTACTGCGTGGCGTAGCGGTGGCGGTGGTGTGTGCGGGTGAGGTTGTGGATGGTGGTGCGGAGGTAGGCGGGGGCCGCCTGTTTGTGGCGGAGGTGTTGCCAGCGCTCGTAGAGCTGGTAGTAGGCCTCGGCAACGATGTTTTCGGGGTCGTCGGCGCCGAGGTGTGAGGCGAGGCGGAGGAGGGGGTGGTAGTGGGTTTTGAAGAGCCGGGTGAGTGTTGTCTCCCGGTCGGTTTCGTCCTGGTCCCGGTGGCGTTCCGGGGGCGCGGGGCTGGTGTTGTCCGCGGGCCCGGGTGGTGTGTGGTCCGGCCGGGTTGTCGGGACGACCGGGGTCGTGTCCGGCTTGCGTTCCCTGGTGCTGTCGTCGTCCGTGTCGCCCGCGCCTGAAAGTGGCGCCTTTTCCTGCTGTGCCGACGGGACTTGGGGTGTGTGGTACGGGCGCGCCCCGGTGTTGTCGGCGCTGCTGTGGTCCGTGTGTGCGGCTGCCGGCTCGTCTTGGCGTTGTGCTGCCGGAGCGGCGGGTGCTGTGCGCGGCCGTGGCGCGTGCGTGCCGTCGTCACTGGTCCCGTTGTCCGCGTGCTCCCCGTAGTCCGCGTGTGCCAGTGGTCCGTGCGCGGTGCTTGCGGGCGGTGTGTGTGCGGTGCTGGTCATGCGGTGTTGACATCCCCCTGTTGCATGGCCGCGTCATACCCCCAGCCTGCGCCCCGACTCCGTTCCTCCCTCCCCGTTTCCAGCTCCGTGGTTGTCGAGTTCCGGGCCTACGGGATTCCTGCATTTCGGTACGTGGGGTGTGTGGGTTGGGTGTTGGGGTGTGGTGGGTGGTTGGTGCGACGTTTCGGCCTTTTGCTGTCAATCCGTTGCGTTGTCAGGTTGGTAGCGGGTGTCTGGATTCCCTCCTTCCGGGGTTGGGTTGGTGGGTTCTTGACGGTGTGTTGGGCGGTTGGGGGGTGGAGGTGGATCGAGGCTGGATGTGTTCGGGTCGGTGTGTGGTGGTTTTGGCTCCCGGGCTGTGTCGGGTGCTGCGTGGAAGTGGTCGTTGTGCCTGGTCGGTGGGCTGGTTGTTGGTTATTGGCGGGTGGTGGGTGTTCTGATGTCGTGTTGTGTGGTGGGGCGTGGGGCGCACGTGCGGGTGTGGCCTGTGGCCGGTTTGCGTGTGGGCGTTGTTGTGCTGTGGGTGTGTGTTGGTGGGTTGTTGCCTGGGTGGCGGATCCGGCCGAAAACTTACACCTTCGTGTCAACGTTCCGGGTGGGTTGTGCGACTTGGATGTGTGGGCTCATTCGTTTTGGTCGTGAGGGGGACCGAGTCGTGAGTGTGGGGGAGTCGGGGATGGATGACGGGATGTGGCTGACGACGGAGCAGGCGGCGAGGCGGTTGGGGGTGAAGCGGGAGACGATCTACGCGTATACGAGCAGGGGGTTGTTGCGTAGGGCGAGTGATGGTGCGCGGGGGAGCAGGTTCCGGCGGGATGACATCGAGCGTCTTGCGGCGCGGGGGCGTAAGACGCGGGAGCGGGAGGGGTCGCGGGCGGTTCTGGAGTCGGGTATCGCGTTGATCCGTAATGACCGGTTGTTCTACCGGGGGTATGACGTGTTGTTGTTGTGTGGGGGGATGGGGTTCGAGAACGTGTCGCATCTGTTGTGGGGGGCGAGTGTGGAGGCGTTGGGTGCGGTGCCGCGTCCGTGGGTGTTTCCGGAGGGGTGGCGGGGGGTCGCGGATGCGGGGCGGGGGTGTTCTGTGTTGCCGCTGGACCGGATCGTGTGTGGGTTGGCGGCGTTGTCGGGGACGGGGTGTCGCAGTGTGATCGAGGAGGAGTGCACGGGGGAGGCGGAGCGGCTGATTGCTTTCGCGGTTTACTGTGCGACGGGTTTGCTTGCGGTGGATTCGGGGGGTGTGGCGGGTGCGTTGGCGCGGGGTCTGTTGCCGGTGTCGGGGCGGGGGGTGATGCCGCCGGCTTTGGTGTCGTTGGTGGATGTGGCGTTGAATCTGGCGGCGGAGAACGGGTTGGCGGCGCCGACGGTGTGCAGTCGGATCGTGGCGTCGGTGGGTGGGGACATGAAGGCTGCTGTGCTGGCGGGGTTGTGTGCGATGCGGGGTTCGGCGCCGGGGGCGGCGGCGTATCGGGTGGAGGAGTTGCTGCGTTGTTATTACGAGAGTCCGGGGTGTGCGCGGGTGGCGAAGTTGGTGGCTTCGGATCGGCCGGTGCCGGGGATCGGGCATCTGGCGTTCCGTCAGCGGGATCCGCGGGCGGCGATCCTGTTGGAGCGGATGTCTGCGGAGTGGGCTCCTGATGCTGATCTGCCGTCGGACGGTGCGTTGCGGATGGCGGCGTTGCGTGAGGCGCTCGCGGACATTCGTGAGGCCGGGCTGGTTCCGGTGAACCTTGATTTCGCGGTGAGTGCGTTGTGTTTCGTCGCGGGGATGAGTCCGGGGGCGGGGGAGGCCTTGTTCTCGATAGCGCGGATGTCGGGGTGGGTGGCTCATCTGCTGGAGCAGTTGGGTCAGAACACCAACTTCCGTATGCAGTTCGTGTATACGGGGCCGGTCCTGCGTGGCAGCAACGGCTGATCTGTTGCCTGCCCGGGGGCGCCGCCACCTGTGGCCGGCGGCGCCCCGGGGCGACCGCAGCACCCCGCGCACGGCTCCACCCCCCTGTCCTTGCGGCACCCGGCAGCCCCAGCGCCGTGGGTCACCATCCCGCACCGCACCCCCTCCACCCCCTCCGAAGGGTCCCGCAGCACGGTGCCGCGCCACCGCCGTGCGGCGCCGCGGTGCGACACTCCTGCCTTCCGGCACCGCCCTGCGCCGCCCCCCGACACCGTCGGACGTCTCGCTTCTTTCCGGCGCCGCCTGCGATCACCGCTCGGGCGAACGCTCAGGTGGAGGTACGGACCAACGTGCTCACGACGCCGTGTCCGGAGGCACGCCGGGCGCGGTGGCCCCGCCGCGCCCGGACCTCGCCAACGAGGACCTCGTCCTCTCGCACCTGCGGGACATATGGATGGCGGAGGACGGCCTGAAGAGGCAGTGACATGCCGCTCGCGGCAGCCCTACCGCAGCCGCAGAACCGAAGCACTCCACCCGAGGCCCTCGGGTGGAGTGCCGGCGTGGCCTCTCTCCTTCGCGAGCCATGTCCTGGCCTGCGGTCAACGCTCGCTGATGGTCCGGGTCGCGTGCCAGGACGCGCTTCGCGGTGGCCGTCGTTCACCAAGATGTCGCCTCAGCTACGGCGGTTGCCCTGACACCGATTCGCTTGCTCCGCTTTCGCGGTGCCTTGCTTGAGGCGGAGGAAGGACCGGAGGCAGACCGCGAGACGCATCGAGTTCGTACAACCTTTGCCCGCCGTTGGTGATCTGAGTGGGCGATCGGACTACCGGTCCGCCTCAACGCACATCCGCCGAAGGAGCACCCGTGTCGAGACCTCTGCCCCGCAACACTCTGCGGGCCAGTGCCACCGCCCTCGCGGCAGGCCTGCTGACCCTGGGCGCGCCCACCCCCGGCCAGGCCGCCGAGACCGCGCAGACACTGGAGTTCACGGTCTCCGAGGGCGGCAACCCGCTGCAGGTGCAGCCGTACCAGGACGACTACGCCACCGCCTACCTGCACGCGCGCAACACCGGCTCGCAGGAGCTGACGGACTTCACGGTGACGGTCGACGCCACGGCCGTCGAAGGCCAGATGAGCCTGAAGCCCCCTGCCGCCTGCGTCGAGAAGCAGCAGCTCCTGTACGCGTGCGACGGCGAGAAGCTGAACTACGGCAAACCGCTTCGGCCAGGCGACGTCCTGGATAGCCTCACCCTGCGGTTCAAGACCCTCTCGACAGCGCGACCCGGTTTCACGAGCGACGTCCGGATCTCCGCCGAAGCCGGCGGCACAACGCTCGGCGGGACGACGCTCAAGGCGGAGGTGCCGGACAAGGGCCCGCTCCTCGACCGGAGCACCCCCAGCGACACCTGGTCGAAGACCGGCGAGACGGTGCGTCCCGAACTCGGCTTCACGAACTTCAGTTCCCGGCCCTTGAACGGCGTCTACATCGCCATGCGCGCCAGCCAGGGACTCTCGTTCGGCGAGGAGTTCAGCAACTGCGAGTACGGCCGCATGGGAGACGCCGGCGTCGGGGCTCGCTGCTACGTCGAGACCCCGGTCACCGCGGGCGGCGCCTATGACCTCGACGCCTTCTCGGTGAAGGTCGGCAGCACCGCGAGGCGCGAATCGTGGTCCGTGGCCGTGTACGGCACGGCCGACGGATCCGGCTACCAGCACCTGAATCTGACCGATGTCCACCGCGGCACCGGGCGGGCGTTGAAAGTCACTCCCCGGGCCGACGGCCCCAAGCCGTTCGACCGGAACTACGGGACCGGCTGGGTCGACACGAACAACCCCTTCGACCTCGAAGCGCTGGGGGCCACCGTCCACGGCACGGCCGGCCAGGTGGTGGAGGCGAAGCTGGGCGTGCGGAACAACGGGCCCGCCTCCATCGAGCAGTACGACCGCGGCGAAGGCCCCGGCGACGGCCCGACCTCCGAGGCCCACGTGACGATCCCGCCCGGTACGACGGCGGTGAAGGTCCCGAACCTCTGCCGCTCGGACGACGACTGGCACCAGGGCGAGCCCGGCGCCAGGCATTACACGTGTTTCCAGGACGAGAACGACTCGTACTTCGACGCCGGACAGCTCACGCCGTTCGTGTTCGACCTTCGCATCGACAAGCCGGCCGACCTCGCCCCCGGTTCCATCAAGGTGACGCTGTCGACCCAGGACAGCAACGCCAAGGACAACACCGCGGCGATCACGGTGACCGCCGACGGCTCCCAGGGCCACGGCTCCTCCTCCGGGGGCGGCTCCGGCGGCGGCTCTGGCTCCGGCGGTGGCTCGGCCTCCGGCGGCACCTCCGGCTCCGCTTCGGCCGGCTCCGGCACCGCGGCTTCGGGCCGCACCGGGCAGGGCTCGATGGCCGACACGGGCACCGGCGCGCTGCCCTGGTACGCGGCCGCGGCGGCCGTGGTCGCCCTGATCACGGGCGGCACCCTGTTCGTCGTCGCGCGGCGCCGCAGGAACTGAGACGAGGACGGGGCCCGGACTCGCGAACGATGGTGCAGATGGTTGTAGCCGTAGCCCTTGTCGCCGTGGAGTTTGCCGGGCCTGCGTCGCCGCCGGCCGCGCCGGGACCGTGTCGGCGGTATGCCCTGTACCGGCGGGACGAGGGCCTGGCTGTCGTGCAGGTTCGCGCCGGAGATGCCCCACGGACAGGGGCAGACCGGTCCGCTCGGTGATTGATCGAATGGATCTTCGAGACTCACTTGCTCCGGTCCACAGGATTCGGACCCGTCAGTTCCCCCTTGTCAGGGATCTTTGACGCGTCGTCCACCCGCCCCCTCAGCGACAGGTGACCGATCACGGCCATGCCCACGTCCCTGACCGCAGGGCCTTCGGCCGTCTTGGCCCATGCCCGGGGTCGGCCCCGGGCATGGGGACATGGGTCAGGCCGGGGTCACTCTCCCCAGTTGCATCCGGTCTGGAACGCTTTGCTCGCGTCGTAGGGGACCATGTCGTAGTGCCAGGCTTCCAGGTCCCAGGTCGGACCGCCCCGGTGGCCGCCGCTGCCGTTGGGGTAGGAGTACGACGCATGGCAGTACAGCTGCTCGTAGGTCGAGTGCATCTCGCCCTGCGTGGCGTGCGGGAACATGAGCGTGTTGGACCAGACTTGCTTCCAGTTGTCCGCCGAGTCGCTGGAAGCGGTGTCCGAGCGCGAGGTACTCGCGAACGCGGCGTCGGTCGGGGTGACATGCGTGGAGCGCTTGTTCTGGTCCGCCAGGTTCATGTAGACCTCGGTCTTCTTCACCCACTTCGTGTTGGTGATGCCGCCGTAGCCGATGCATGCGGTGTGGCAGCTTTCGAACGCGTTGGACTGGCCGCCGCTGTACAGGATGTAGCGGCCGGACTGGAAGTTCTGCCGTACGCCCGTGTTGTTGTCCTCGTCGCCTCCGACGTAGTCCTCTTTGTACTCGTCGGACGTCGGGTAGCCGTAGAAGCCGCTCTCGTACCCGTTCTGTCCCCACCACCAGCCGGTGAGGCCGTGGACGGCGTGGGCGCCGCTGTACTGGCTCCAGTAGACGGTGCCGCCCTGGAACTGTTGGCGGACGCCGTAGCCGTCGGGATTCGTGATCTCGTCGGTGAGGGGGTAGCCCAGATAGCCGCGCTCCCAGCCCAGGTCGGCCCAGTGCTGGCGGATCGCGCCCCACACGGCGTGTGCGCCGGTGTCGGGGGTCCAGTAGATCGAGCCGTTGTCGAAGGCCTGGAAGCGGCCGATGCCGTCGGGGGTGCCGAGTTCGTCGGTGGTGGGGCAGCCCAGCGACCGCTGGACGCCGGGAGTCTGGGTGTACTCGGTCCAGATGGCGCCGTCCACGGAGTGGGACCCGCAGAAGACTTCGGCGGACGCGGAGGTGGCACCGATGGTGAAGCCGGCGAAGACCAGGCCGAGGGCGACGACCGGGGCCGCCAGGAGCGTTCCGATACGTCCGAGGGAGGGATGCATCTCTGCTTCCTGCCCCGGCCCCGGGCACACGAACCTACCGCCAGCTGGACGGTCGATGCCCGTGACCGCCTTCGAGCCGAACTTCAACCAGACGACGAGCGGCCCCAGTTCCTCGGCCGCCCCCGGCAGTCGCGGCCCGTCCGTATGCGCCGGCGCAGGTACAGCGCGACGTGCCCGGCGTACGCACGGGTCGTCAGCTCCGCCTGGTCCTTGCCGAACCGCACGTGCTCCAGGCGTTTGCGGTGACTCGCAAGTGATGCTGGGCACGAGCCTGCTGAAGCGAGGCACGGCTGGCGACCAGCGCCGGTGAGGTCGCAGTCGCCCCACCGATCGCAGCGCCCAGAAGTGCCGCTACCCGCAACAGCATGCGCGGCAACTGCTCCCGCCCGCCGGGGCTCGTGGACGTCACCGGGAACCGGCTCGCCGATCCCGGGCTGGTGCCGGCCGGTGGATGACCGCGCACCTGATCGGTGGCCGCCTCGAAGAAACGCCTTGAGCGCTTCCTGGACGGGCTCGGCCAGTCACCGGCCTGCGGCAGCACAGGACCGCGTCAGTCACTGGTCAGCGGCATGTCACGGCGGATCTGTACGGTCCACTGCCACAGAGCCGGCTACACAATCCAAGGACGTGCGATCATGGCGACTCATGCCTGGCTTATGGCCTGCCAGTGCCTGATAGCCGAGCCACGCGAATACGCCGACCTACGGGAGAAGCCACCGGTCAAGGTGGACCTGCCCGACGGGGACGAGACCTTCCTGGTCACCAGTGACGACGACGCCCGCCCCGGCATGCGCGACCCGCGGCTCAGCTCCGACGACGAGATGGGTCGCGCCCGCGCCCAACTGCCCGTCGACCGAGGCCTGAACACGTCCTGGGGAATGGTCGAGCCGGAGCACGGCAGACTCCGCCACCTGGTGATCACGGAATTCACCGCGCGCCGCATCAAGGGCTGGCGCCTCCGCGTCCAAGCCCTCGTGGACGGGCTGTTCGACGGACCTTTGCGTACCGAGCCGCGAGATCCTCGTCCTGGACGAGCCCGAGGAATCATGGGCTGCCTCGGCGAAGATGGACGAGCACATGGAGCGGCTCATCGCGGGAGAGGAGCGGGAGCCGGCGGACGACTTCCCCGAACACATCGGCACTTCGTCGAAAGCGCGCCGCGATTCGGGCCCGTGTCACGAGACAGCGTCCTGCGGATGGTCGACGGGGGCACGGAGTTCGCCAGGGTCAACTCCGTGTGGGCTCACGCGCTGGCCCTGGGCATCCCCGCCGCCGACCACGACGAGCGCGTCTTCCCCAACCCGGGCAGTTCGACGTGGACCGCGGCGAGAACCGGCAACGTTCGGCCTCGGCCAGGGCACACACCTGTGTGCCGGCGCCGCACTGGCCCCCTGGGAGGAGGAGACAGACGAAGAACGGGGCACTCACCCGGCCGAACCCCTTACCGATCGACTCGGACCCCGCCGCACCTGCACCCTGCCGCAACATGAGCGGCACTGATAAGAGATGGATGGAAATTGACTTCATGACGACCCAGGACAACACATCAGGTACCGTGCCGGGCGCACGGCCGCGCGAGGCCTCACCAGGCGCGGTGGGAGGCGACCTGAACGCCTACGTCATCGCCCGGCTGACGTTCCCCGCACAGCCCCAAGAGGACTTGGCCGAATACATGGAACGGCTGCTGCCGACGATGACGCCGTTCGGAGGCCACATCCTCTCCCACGGCAAGGCCGTCCAGCCCCTCGAAGGCGTGTGGGACGGCTACGCCGTCATCCTGGGCTTCCCGGACGCGGCCTGTGCCCACGGCTGGTACAACTCCGCGGAGTACCAGAAGATCATTCAGCTGCGACGCCGCCATGTCGACGGGGAACTGATCGTGGTCGAGGGCAACCCTCCCGGCTACGACGCCACAGGCGCGGCGGCCGCGATGCGCAAGAGAATACTGGCAGGCGCCCCGGGAACCCCCAAGGCCTAACCTGGCACCAGTGGCATGTGCCGTAGCTGGTGTGCTCCCTCAAGACGCCGGACAGCGGAGGGAGCTGCTGCGGGGGTGGCTTCTCCGCCAGTACGCGGCCACCAGCAGGACCCGGTCCTCCAACGACAGGCTCCACGGTCAGTCCTTGCGGACCGGGTCCGCGCCCTCCCGTCGCAACGCGGCGCGCGGCTGCGCGACCTGGCCTGGGGCTCAGCCCGTGAACGGGGCTGTCCAGGAATGCTGTTCGCCGACCGCGGCTACGACTACGACGACGACAAGTACCGTCGGCTCTTCCGCGCTCGTGACATCACGCCGAAGATCGCCCGCAAGGGCACCGCCCACGGATCCGGCCTGGGCAGGACCAGGTGGGTCGTCGAGTGTACCTTCGCCTGGCTCCACCAGTTCAAACGCCTGCGGACCCGCTACGAGACACGCGCCGACATCCACCTCGGAGTTCTCCGACTCGCCTACAGCGTCTGCTGCTGGCTGGTACCAGGAGTCCGCAGGACGCTGTCGAGTTGATCGTCCGGGACTACCTGGCACGCGGTCACCGCACCGAGGCTCGTACCGGTGACGTCGCCGACGGTGGTTGAGGGTCCTTCTGGACAGAGTCCGGCTGGTGTCCATTGAGCTTGTTTACGACGACTTGTGAGAGCCGATGCTCCACCGCTGCCAGACTCCGGCCTCCGCCGGGCCCGTTGGGTCGTAGAGCGCACCTTCGCCTGGCTCCATCAGTTCAAGCGACTCCGTGTCGCTACGAGCAACGAGCCGACCTCCACCAGGGACTACGCGAACTCGCTTGCAGCGTCATCTGCCTTCGGCGGCTCCGCAGGTCATTCTGAAATGATCAGTAGGCGGGTGGCGACGTGCTAGTCGTGCTTGATGTGGGTGAGGAAGAAGTCCCGGACGTCCTGGGCGAGCAGCTCGGGCACTTCCATCGCGGCGAAGTGGCCGCCGCGCTCGAACTCCGACCAGTGCCTGATGTCGTACAGCCGCTCGGCCAGCGGTCGCACCGACTGCGTGATGTCGTGCGCGAACACCGCCACGCCCACCGGGACCGGGCACGGCTCGATCCGCCGCGGCGCCTCGCGGTGCAGCCGCGCCGAGGAAGCGGCGGTGGCGGTCAGCCAGTACAGGGAGATGTCGGTGAGTATCCGCTCGTCGCTGATCTGCGAGCGAGGGTCGGTCCAGTGTGCGAAGCGCTCGGCGATCCAGGCCAGTTGGCCGACCGGCGAGTCGGTCAGCGCGTAGCCGATGGTCTGCGGCGTGGTGGCCTGCAGGGCCTGGTACGGCGGGCGATTCGCCATGAGCTGCCGGACCTTGTCCAGCCGGGCTTCGTCCGCTTCGGACAGTTCGAGGCCGGCATCAGGGTCCGGCCGGGTCGGCAGGTAGTTGACGTGGACCCCGACGACCTGCTCGGGTGCCACCGCGCCGAGCGCCAGGGAGATGCCTGAGCCGAAGTCGCCGCCCTGCGCGCCGTAGCGCTCGTACCCGAGACGGCGCATCAGCTCGGCCCAGGCCCGCGCGACATGGACGATGTCCCAGCCGCGCTGGTGGGTCGGCCCCGAGAAGCCGTAACCCGGGATGGACGGAATGACCAGGTGGAAGTCGCGCGACAGCGGCTCGATCACGTCGAGGAACTCCAGGAACGAACCGGGCCAGCCGTGGGTGAGGATCAGCGCGAGCGCGTCCGGCTTCGCGGACCGGACGTGGACGAAGTGGATGTTCTGGCCGTCGATCTCGGTGGTGAAGTGCGGAAGCTCGTTGAGCTTGGCCTCGTGCGCACGCCAGTCGTAACCGGTGCGCCAACGCTCGGCAAGCTCCTTCAGCCGCGCCAGCGGGAAGCCGTAGTCCCACCCGGCGCCGGCGACCTCGTTGGGCCAACGAGTGCGGGAGAGGCGGTCGGCCAGGTCGTCGAGGTCGGCCTGGGGGATGTCGATGCGGAACGGCTTGATCACGGTCTTCACTCCAGGGAGATTCGTTCGAAGCCCAAACGTTCGTGGCACTAACGAAGCTAGACTGTTAGTGGCACTAACACAAGAGGTGAAGGATTCCCCCATGAGCCCGACCCCCGAACCCACCCCGGCCCGGCTGCGCGCCATCCCCAGCCGCCTGCTCGCCGGGGCCGCGGTCGTCGCCGACCGGCTCGTCAGCGAGCGCCTGGCCGCCGAAGGCGCTCGCAAGTGGCACTTCGCCGTGCTGGTCGCGCTCGCCGAGGCCGGCGCCGCCAGCCAGGCCGAACTCAGCCGACGCACCGGTATCTACCGCAGCGACATGGTCGCCGTCCTCAATGAGCTTGCCGACGCCGAATGCATCCGCCGCGAACCCGACCCCGCCGACCGCCGCCGCAACGTCATCACCCTCACTCCTGCCGGCCGCCGCCGCCTGGAGCGCCTCGATACGCTCATCGCCGACGCCCAGCGTGAACTCCTCGCCCCCCTCACGCCCGGCCAGCAGGACGAACTCACCCGCCTGCTCACCGTCCTGACCGAGCACCACCACCCCCCGCACCCCCGCCCGCACGATGCGCAATAGCCCATCTACCCGCGACGTCCCGAGCCTCGTCCCCACCGCCGACGGCCCCTCGGGGCGGTTCTCGCTCGTGCCCGGGGCGATCCTTCCCGGCCAAGGCCCAGCCTCGCCAAGTCCGCCGGGAGGAGGGCAGGGCAGAGGCCGCACCCGCCGGGCAGCCTCTCGTCGGGATGCCCTGGGCCGCTGCCCGGACGCTTCCGCATGATCACCCGATCTGGATCACGCCCCAGGTCGGGCACTCGCGGGGAGCAGTGGCCCGCCCGCGCTCCGGGCCGCCGCGCATGTCCCTCGATTCGGCCGGCGGGTCGGCGGTCGGGACTGGGACAGGGTCACCAGGGGAGGGTGCCGCAGCGGTCGACGAACTGTCCGGTGGGGCCGTCCGGGCCGATCGTCGCGAGGGCCACGATGGATTCGGCGCCCTCGGCGACACTGTGCCCGATGCCTCCGGTGAAGTCGGTGGCGGTCTGGCCGGGGTCGGCGGCGTTGACCTTCACGTCCTTGAGTTCCCTGGCGTACTGCGTCGTGAGCATGGTGACCGCTGCCTTCGACGCGGCGTAGAGGGGCAGGGCGTACCGCGACTCGACCCGGGCCGGGTCCTGGGTCATGGTGAAGGAGCCCATTCCGCTGGACACGTTGACGATGACAGGGTGCGACGACTTGCGCAGCAGCGGCAGGAAGGCGTGCGTGACGCGCACGACGCCGACGACGTTCACGTCGAGTACGGCGCTCATGTCGGCCCCGGTGTAATCCTCGACGGGCCCGACCCGGCCGAGAACGCCGGCGTTGTTGACCAGGACGTCGATGGCCCCTTCGTGCGCGGCGACGTCGGCCGCGGCGGCCTCGACCGAGGCGTCGTCGGTCACGTCGATCTGGACGAACCGGGCGCCCAGCGACGCGGCCGCGGCCCGGCCGCGCTCGGGATCACGGGCGCCGACGACAACGGTGTGCCCCGCCTCGATGAGACGACGGGCGGTCTCCAGACCGAGGGACTTGTTGGCTCCGGTGATGAACGTGGTGGTCATGCTGGGATCTCCGCTCCGAACAGCACCGTGGTGCGCTGTTCACGGAGTCGATGCTGCGCCCCCGGGAGCCTGACCGGGAGCCACGGCACTTCCTGGTACGGCGCGTACCACCCACAGGAGCGGGCCCCTCACCGCTGAAGGGACATCTTCTGGACGCCGACGGCGGTGAGCAGATCGAGTTTGCCGCGGGCGTCGGTGCCCGGCTGCGGTGTGTACACCACGAGACGGAGATCGCCCTGGGTGGTCAGCACATCGGAGACCAGGGCGATGTCTCCGACCTCGGGGTGTTCGGCGAACTTGCGCGCACTCTCGTGACCGCCCACCGACCGGCGGCTCCACAACTCACGGAACCGTGGGCTGCGGCTCAGCCTCTCGATCAGCGCGGGCAGTTCGGGATCGTCGGGGTACCGGCTGGTCGTCGCGCGCAGGTCGGCGATGAGCGACTCCTCGAACGCCGCCCGCTCGGACGCCGTCTGCCGCACCCGCGGCAGCTCACCCAGGAACACCCACACCAGGACGTTGCGCTCCTTGGACTCACGGACAGCGAGCTCACCGAACGTGGCCGCGAACAGCGGATTCCAGTACAGCAGCTGCCAGGTGGCGTCGTAGAGCGCCAACGGATTGGCGGCGAGCTGGTCCATGATCCGGTACAGGTTCGCCGGGACCACGCGCGGGACCCGGCGGGGGTCTGCGACGTGGCCGGCCATGCGCAAGAGGTGCGCGTGCTCGTCGTCGGACAGCTGCAGGGCGCGGGCCAGCGCGGAGCACACCTGCGCCGAGGGCGTCTGCACCCGCCCCTGCTCAAGCCGGACCACATACTCGACCGAGATGCCGGCCAGCATGGCGAGCTCCGCACGCCGCAGACCAGGAACCCGACGGGCTGACCCGTGCGCCCACCCCACCTGCGCGGGATCCAGCCGATCCCGCCACGCCCGCAACGCGTCACCGAGTTGATTCATGCACACCATCATCTGTCACCCCGTCGCACAGCCGGATGGTACGCGGTGTACCAGGGAGCCCCGTAGCTTCTGGCGACGCTCTCCGGGACGCAGGATCGCGTCCATGCGCAGCGCAGAGGGTACTGTTGCGGGAAGCCAGAAGGAAGTCAGCAGGGGAGCGGACCCGCCGATGTGAACGCCTCCGCTGCCCGCGGCCTCCGCCGGTCGGGTGCCGGTGCCGGTGCCGGTGCGGTAGCCGACGTGGGCCGGAGACCCTTCCCGCGCCGGTCGCCTGGTGGCTGCAACCGGCCAAGTGTCAGCGCCACCACGCAGAGTGAACGATGGTTGCATGGGCCAAGCGTCAGTCGCGGACCGCTGCGCCTCTCTCGGCGGTCAAACGTGATCTACGCAACTTCCGTTGGTTTCTTAAGGTAACTATCAGTCGACGGTGTCCGCGCGTCAGAAGGACGGCAGGCAAACTTCGCGTGAGGCGGAGGCTGCCGACGGATGGCTGGAAACTTTCACTCGCCTGGCCGGCGGCGGGGGCGCCTGTTGACGTAGAGGCGGAAGTGATCCTTTCCTTTATCTGCCTCGCCGGTTCCGGGCGGGGCGCTTTCTGACGGAGAAAAAGCGCGGTGGGCCACCCGCTGTGCGGAGTTCCGCTTCCGCATGCTCGCGGGCGCCCCGTGCTTCCATCGCTGTCAGTATTCGCTCCCGGCCAGAGATGAAGAGCATTCGTCGACAGGGGACAGAGTGAGTATTTCCACCATAGGCAACGAGACCCGTTTGGCGGCGCTTCGGGATTCTTTCGCCCGAGGAAATCCCGTGCGCATCGTCGAGGTGCACAGTCCGCTGGCCGCTGTCATCGCGGAACATGCCCAGGGGAAGGGCCCGGACAAGAGGGAGTTTCACGGGTTCTGGTCGAGTTCGCTGACCGACTCGGCCCTGCGCGGACTCCCGGACATCGAACTGCTCGACATGGAAATGCGGCTGTCCTGGATCGACCAGATCTTCTCCGTGAGCACGCTGCCCCTGGTCATGGACGGGGACACCGGAGGACAGCCGCTCCACTTCGAACACACGGTCAAGGTGATGGAACGCCGTGGCGTCTCGGCCGTGGTGATCGAGGACAAGAGCGGGGAGAAGCGAAACTCCCTGCTGCCGGGTGACGGGCTGCACACGATGGCCCCGGTCGACGAGTTCTGCGAGAAGATCTCCCGCGGGAAGGCCGCGCAGTCCTCCACCGACTTCATGATCATCGCGCGGCTGGAGGGGCTCATCACCGGCCTGCCGAGACAGGAGATCCTGGATCGTGCCGGCGCCTATGTGGCGGCCGGAGCCGACGGTCTGGTGCTGCACAGCCGCAGCTCGGACGAGGCACCCCTGCTCGACCTGGCCCGCGAACTCCGCAGGCGGCACCCGGGCACCCCCCTGGTGGCGATCCCCACGGCCTACCCCTCCGTGACCGAGGAAGAACTGCACGCGGCGGGCTTCAGCCTGATCATCTACGCCAACCAGATGCTGCGCGCGGCGACCAGGGCGATGGAGGAGGTCAGCCACCGCATCCTCGACCACGGCCGGGCCCTGGAAGCCGGGGAGATGTGCATCGAGACCTCCAAGCTCCTCTCGATGCCCGACGACAAGAGGCCCATCGTGCGTGCCCCGCGCAACTGACCAACGGAGCCCACCAGATGCCCGCACAGCGCAGGGAACAAATGGTCATGGGTGCCTACGTGTCGTACGGCACCGGCCACCACGCCGCCTCGTGGCGGCATCCCGTAAGCGACACCACCGCCACACGCAATCTCGACCATTACGTCGAGGTGACCCGCCTCGCCGAGCGCCACCTGTTCGACACGCTGTTCCTTTCCGACGCCCCGGCCGTGTTCAACGACGACCGAGCCGGCTTCGGCGGACGGGTGACCTTCTTCGAACCGCTCACGCTGATGAGTGCGCTGGCCATGGTCAGCCGGGACATAGGCCTGGTGGCGACGTCCTCGACGACGTACAAGGAGCCTTACAACCTCGCCCGCGAGTACGCCAGCCTCGACATCATCTCGCGGGGGCGCGCCGCCTGGAACCTGGTGACCACGTCGAAGCTCGCGGCGGCCGCGAACTTCGGGATGCCGGCCCACCCCGCGCACACCGAGCGTTACCGGCGGGCGGACGAGTTCATCGACATCGTCCGCGGGCTCTGGGACACCTGGGAGGACGACGCGTTCCCCGCCGACAAGGCGAACGGTCGGTTCTACGACCCCGCCAAACGGCACAGACTCCGTCATCGCGGCCGGGTCTTCTCGCTGGACGCGGAGCTCAACGTCTCGCGGCCGCCACAGGGTCACCCGGTCATCGTCCAGGCCGGATCGTCCGAGGCCGGCCGTGAACTGGCCGCGCGGACCGCCGAGATGGTCTTCACGGCCCAGTCGGACCTGGATTCCGCCGTCGTGTTCGCGAAGGACCTCGACCGGCGTGCGTCCCGTTACCCGAGGCTGAACCCGGGCGTCATCATTCTTCCCGGCCTCACCGTCTACGCGGGCGAGACCGGGACGGAGGCCCAGGAGAAGGTCGAGGAGTTGCAGTCGCTCATCCGGCCGGAGTTCGGTCTGAGCATGCTCTCGGACCTCGTCGGCGGATTCGACCTGTCCGGGTGCGACATCGAAGGACCGCTGCCGGAGCTGCCGCCGAGCAATGCGAACACGAGCCGCCGCGCGCTCATAGAGAAACTCGCCTACGAGGACGGCCTGAACATACGTCAGCTGTACGAGAGGATGACCACCTCCCGTGGCCACATGACTCTCATCGGCAGCTATGAAACGGTCACCGACGAAATCGTCCGGTGGTTCGAGAACGGTGCCGCCGACGGATTCAACATCATGCCGCCGCTGCTTCCGGAAAGCCTCGTCGACTTTTCCGAGAACATTCTTCCCCGGCTCCAGCACAGGGGAGTCTTCAAGCGCCGGTACCGGCCCGGCACCCTGCGCGACAAGCTGGGGCTGCGGCGCCCCGAGAACCAGTCACGCGACCGAGAACTTCACCACTCCTGAAAAGGAAGACCACCATGCGCGATGACCTGATCCTTGAGGACACCACCCTGCGCGACGGCGAGCAGACCCCCGGGGTGGCCCTGTCGGCGGAGAAGAAGGTCAAGATCTTCAACGCCCTCGTCGACGCCGGCGTGCGCTGGATCGAACCCGGCATCCCCACGATGGGCGGCGAGGAGGTCAAGGCCCTCAAGGAAATGCTCGAACGGCGCGACGAGGTCACCCTCATCGGCTGGAACCGCGGAGTGCGCGGTGACGTGCAGAAGAGCATCGACCTGGGCTTCCAGGCCGTGCACATCGGTCTGCCCACCTCCGACAACCACCTGAAGAACTCGGTGCGCAGGGACCGTGCGTGGCTGCTGTCCACCGCGCAGGACATGGTCAAGATGGCCAAGGACCAGGGCTGCTTCGTCAGCATCAGCGCGGAGGACATAGGGCGGACCGAGCCCGAGTTCCTCAAGGAGTACGCCGTCGCCGTCGCCGAGGCGGGGGCGGACCGGCTGCGCCTGTCCGACACGATCGGCATCCTGTCGCCCAGCCAGTACGCCGAACGGGTCCGATCCATCACGGAGGTCTGCGACATCGACCTCCAGGCGCACTGCCACAACGACTTCGGGATGGCGGTGGCCAACACGCTGGCCGCCATCGAGGCCGGGGTGCGGTACTTCCACGTGACGGTCAACGGCATCGGCGAGCGGGCCGGCATGGCCGACCTCGCCCAGGTGGTGATGAGCCTGCTCCAGTGGTACGACGTCGACCTCGGTATCGACACCAGCCGGCTCACCGCACTGTCCCGCCTGGTCTCCCAGGCCTGCGGCTTCCCCTCCTCGCCGTGGCAGCCGATCGTGGGACCCAACGTCTTCGCGCACGAGTCGGGCATCCACACCACCGGCATGCTCCGGGACTCCTCGACGTTCGAGCCCTTTTCCCCGGACCGGGTCGGCGGCGAGCGCAAGCTGCTCGTGGGCAAGCACTCCGGCCGTGGTGTGATCGCCCACGCTCTCGGCGAGGAAGGCGCCGGTCTGGAGGCGGACGTGCTGGACGAACTGCTGCGGGAGGTGCGGGCCGAGGCCATCGCCACCGGTGGGACCGTCCCGGCGCACCGTCTGCGCGAGATGGCCGGCAAGGCCCGCGCCGCACAGCACTGAGGGCCGGGATGACGAGCAAACTCATAGACGGCGTCCCGCTGGTCGAACAGATCATCGCCGGCCACCTGGTCGGCGAGGAGGGCCCGGTCGCGCCGGGCCGGCTGGTCACCGTCCGTCCCGACCGGGTCTACGTGCAGGACGGCAACGCGCCCACCGTCGCCAAACTGTACGAACAGCACGGCTTCACGACGGTCTTCGACCCGGAGCGGGTGAGCTTCGTCTTCGACCACTCCGTTCTCGTGGCCGACGTCGACATGGCCGACCGGATGAAGGACGCGGACCGGTTCGCGGCACGTCTCGGGGTGGACGTACGCGCACGCGGACAGGGAATCAGCCACGTCCTCGCCGCCGAGGTCGGCTGGTTCTCCCCGGGCGCCCTGGTCCTGGGCTCCGACTCGCACACCTGTGTGGGCGGTGCCTTCGGGGCGCTGGGGCTCGGCATGGGTGCCTCGGACATCGTCGCCGCGATGGTGACGGGGACCACCTGGCTGCGGGTCCCCGAGACCGTCGAGGTGAGGTTCACCGGCACACCGGCCCGGGCCACCCGGCCGCGGGACGTCCTCCTCAGCCTGTTGCGGGACAAGGGCCAAGAACCCTTCCTGTACCGGTCGGTGGAGTTCACCGGCGAGTGGGCGCGTGCGCTTTCCCGTGACGCGTCCGCCAGCCTGGCCAGCCTCGGCGTCGAACTCGGTGCGAAGTGCGTGTTCGTCCCCGACGAGCAGGAAACCGTCCCCACCGGGACGGCCCCGGGACTCGCCCGGGTCGACTTCGACATCAGCGGTCTTCAGCCGACAGTCGCGCTCCCGCACCTCCCGGCCCGGACCGTGCCGCTCGACGAGGCGGCGGGCACCCCGATCTCGTACGTCTTCCTGGGCAGCTGCACCAACAGCCGGCTGGAGGACATCGCCGAGGCGGCCGCAGTCGTGCGGGGCCACCGGGTGCCCGCAGGAGTCCAGTTCGTCGTGACCCCGGGCTCGAACGCCGTGTACCGGGACGCCATGCGCGCCGGCTACATCGACACCCTGCTGACCGCGGGAGCCGTGGTCACCCCGGCCGGTTGCGGCGCCTGCGTGGGCACCCAGGGCCCGCTGCCCGCCCGGGGCGAGAACGTGCTTTCCACCATGAACCGCAACTTCCGCGGTCGGATGGGCAATCCCGAGGCCGACATCTACCTGTCCTCGCCTGTCGTGGCCGCCGCGACCGCGTTGTCCGGTGCGATTCCCCGCGTGGAGGACCTGCCGTGATGCACACATCGACCCACCGGGTACGCCGAGTCGCGGGTATGGTCTCGACCGACGACATCATCCCCGCCCGGTACAAGCACATGCACACCGATCCGAAGCTGCTCGCACCGCATCTGTTCGAGGCGTACCTCCCCGGGTTCGTCGACACCCTCCAGCCGGGGGACGCGATCGTCGGCGACTCCGTCTTCGGCATCGGCAGCTCCCGGGAACAGGCCGTCTCCACGCTCCTGGCCAACGGGATCGGCCTGGTGATCGCGCCTCGCTTCGGGCGGATCCTCTTCCGTAACTGCTGGAACCTGGCCCTGCCGGCCATCGAGACCGGCACCGACCGACTGACCGAGGGGATGACCATATCCCTCGATCTCGGACGTGGGGAGATCCGTTGCGAGGGGACGACGCTCGCCACCTTTCCGAAACCGCCGCCCCTCCTCCTGGAGATGATCAGCCAGGGCGGACTCCTGTCCCGTGTGAAGTCCCGAGTTTCCGGAGAGTAAGCCACTTGTCCACTTCCGAAGCCAAGTTCGACGGACTGGCCAACAACTACGATCAGGCGCGGCCGCGCTACCCGGCCGAACTGTTCCAGCACCTCGGCGAGTACCTCAAGAAGGCCGGCCGGCTGAGGGTCGTCGACGCCGGGGCCGGCACCGGTATCGCCCTGGAGGGACTGCTACCGCGGCTGCCCGCCGACGCGGAGGTGCACGCGGTCGACGTGTCGACGGACATGATCCGTGTCGGACGTGAGAAGTTCCCGCAGGTCGTATGGCATGAAGGCACGGCCGAGGACTACCTCGCCTCGTGCCCGTCCGCCACCTACGACCTCGTGGTCGCCGCCCAGTCCTACCAGTGGATGGACCGGGCCGCCTACGTGCGGGAGGCCGCCAGGTGCCTGAGCCCCACCGGGGTGTGCCTGGTCATCCAGAACAACCGCAACCACGCTGCCGGCGGATTCGCCTCCGCGTACGAGGACCTGCTGGAGGAACTCTCGCCGGGCTACAGCCGCTCCTACCGCAGCTTCGACGTCGCCGCCGAACTGAGCGGGGCGTTCACGCAGGTGGAGCGCCGGGCGGCCGACTGGACCCAGACGCTGACGGTCGAGGAATTCGTCACCATGAGTTCCTCCTCCACCCAGGCCCAGCGGGCCGTAGCCGCGGTCGGGCCGGTCTTCTACGCCCGGGTGCGCCGGCTGTGCGCGCAGCACGAGGACCGTGGGCGAGTGGAGGTCCCCTACGTCAGTGAGGCGTTCTACGCCGTCCGACCGCGATGATCACCGTCCGGATCCGGCAGGCGCGTGCCGCCGACGCGACGTCCGTGGCGGACCTGGTCCAGGAGGTCTACCGGCCTTTCGCGGCGGGGTTCCGGCCGACCGCTCTGAAATGGTCCGACAGGACCGTCCGGGCCTGCGCCTCCTCCTGGCTGATGGCGCACACGGAGGACGGACTCGTGGGCGTGGTGCACCAGACGCCGGATCCGGAGGGACACACCCTGGACGCGCTGTCCGTCACCGCCCCCTGGCGCCGGCGCGGCATAGGGACGCGACTGGTCGCCGCCGTTGAGGAGCGGGCCCTCGACCTGGGAACACGCCGTATGGTCGTCGCCCTGCGCGACAGCCTCGGCGCCAACATCGAGTTCTTCACCTCCCTGGGGTACCGGCGAACGCGACCGTTCCCCCCGGCCCACCACCTATACGTCAAAGAGATCGGTGCACGAGAGTGACTGTTGTCTGTCTGGGGTATCGAGCAGGGTTCGTCGAGGCGGCTCGGCGACGGAACCTGGATCTGCACTTCGTCGTCGACAAGCTCAAGCCCGGCCTGAGCGGCCTGTCGTACACGAGGGTCGCCGACCTCGCCGACGCCGAGGAGGTCCTGCGTGCCGTCACGGAGTACCCGGGCGGCGGCATCAGCGCGGTCGTCACCGGCCACGAACACCCCATGTTCGCGGCTACGGTGGTGCGCTCGGTGTTCGGGCTGCCCGGCGACACCGACCCGGCGCGGTGCCTGAGGTTCCGCGACAAACGGATCCAGAAGCGCGCTGTGTCCCCGGCCGTTCCGACGGCCGACTGCGTGTACGTGAAACCCTCCGATCCCGACTACGCGGCGCTGGCGGAGCGCCTGGGCGCGACCTTCGTGGTCAAGCCGGCGGACGGCTTCGGCTCCCAGGCCACGGAGGCCGTCCACGACCAGGCCGAACTCGACGACTATCTGCGCCGCCATCCGTTCGTGTCCGACGTCCGGACGGTTGCCGAGTCGTTCGTCGAAGGCCGCGAGATCCACGTCGACGGCGTGTGGTGGGACGGCCGCCCCATGTGGGCGGCGGTGTCGAGCTACCTCGACCCGCTGATGGGCTGGACCCGGGGGAAGGCGGTCGCCGACGCGCCCCTCGGCCCTGCCGAGAGCGAACTGGCCGACCGCGCCACCCGGTTCGCGGCCGACGTGCTGCGCGAGCTGGCCGCCCCCGACACCGTCTTCCACCTTGAGGCGTTCATCAGGCCCGACGGGGAACTGGTCCTGGGCGAGGTGGGAGCGCGGCCGGCCGGCGCCCTGACGCCCGAGGTGCTGCGCATGACGCACGGGGTCGATCTGTACGGTGCCACGATCGACGTGGCCCTCCGCCGGGTGCCCGAGGTACCCGCTCAGGCGAGCGAGCCTGCCGACCTGTTCGGCTGGATCTACCTCGTCCGCAGCCCCGACCCGGACCTGACGGAGGACTCCTTCCGCGACCGCTTCGAGGTGGTCGAGCTGGACTACCCCGCGCCGGAGAACGGCCGGCAGGGCATCTACGGTCGCTGCGGACACGCCATCGTCAAGGCGGCGACCCACAAGGAACTGGTGCGCGAACTGCGTGCGATAGCTGACTTCAACCGGAGCGCCTAAGTGTCGGAATCCAGGGCCCGCGTGCTCGTGCTCGGGCGCGACAAGGAATGGGCCCGCCGGGCCATGGACACCTTTTCGGACACCCACGAGTTCGTCCGTCTTCCCGCCGACGCGGAGCGGCACGGCGGGCTACCGGGACCCGAACTCCTGCGGGCCGCCGACGAGCTGATGGCCCGTCGGCCGTTCGCCGCAGTGGTGGCGACGAGCGAGAGCACCATGCTCGCCGCCGGGTTCCTGCGCAGCCAGTACGGCCTGCCGGGACTCGACTACGCGCAGAGCCTGCTGGTGACGAACAAGTGGCGGATGCGCGGCAGGCTGGGCCCCGTCGTGCCTTCCCCCCGCGCCTGGCTGTCCGGACGGTTCCTGGCCGACGGGCCGCAGGACGGCGCCGACGTCACCGAGGTGGTCGTGAAGCCGATCGCTTCCTCGGCATCACGCGACGTACGCCGGATGCCGGCCGGCCAGGCCCGCGCCTGGCTCGCGGGCCAGGACGGCCTGTGGCTGGTCGAGGAGGCCGTCGCGGTCGAGCGTGAGTTCCACTGCGACGGTGCCTTCCACGACGGCCGGGTCTCCTGGCTGGTGATCTCCGAGTACGACCGGCCGGCGTTGCAGACCGCCGGCACCTGGGGCACGTCGTTCCTGCGCCGCGACGATCCGCTGCGGCCCCGGCTGACCGAACTCGCGCACCGGGTGATCGAGGAACTCGACGCCGGCGACGGCGTCTTCCACGTGGAGTTCCTGTACGACGGTGCCCGCCTGTCCTTCGGCGAGGTCGGTCTGCGTCCGGCCGGTGCCGGCTGGGGGGAACTGCTGCGCGTCACGACCGGAGCGGACATCTGGGGCGCCTTCGTGGCCGCGCAGCTCGGTATGGACGGTCTCGGGTTCGCACCGCTGCGTCCGGCGGCCGAGATCAGCGGGATGCTCTGGGCCCGCCCCAACCCTGACGGCACCCTGCCGCTGCCCGCGGCGCAGGCCAGCCGGTTGCCCGGCGTCGTCCTCATCGGCGAAGGGAACAGGGCCCGGGGCGCCGATCCGACGAACTCCTGCGACTTCGAGTACCGCGCCTACTTCGAGGGCCTGACCGCCGAGGGGGCCGACCGGCTGCGCGCCGCCGTCATGACCCCGAGCGGTGCCGCGTCGGTGACCACGGGAATCGGCACGGCCGAATGAAGCAGGAGGCAACCTCTCGGTCGGCGCGCAGCGGCAGGTGGCTGCTCGCCTTCTTCTGCACGAGCAGTGTCGCCGAGACACTCCAGGCGGTCACCATCATGTGGGCCTCCTACCGCCTGAGCCACAACGCGGTGGTGACCGGGGCGATGAACGCCGCGGCGTACCTGCCGGGCGTCGTCCTGGGGCTGATCGTCCGCAAGCGGGCCGACTCCGGAGACGCGGTTCACCGGCTGTCCATGACGAACTGGGTGCTGTTCGCCGGGTCCGTGCTGCTCACCCTGGTGTGGACGGCCGGCTCGCCCCCGGGGCCGGCTCTGGGCGCGTTCGCCGCCGTGCAGTGCAGCCTGAGCTTCGTGAAGACGATGAACAAGGCGCACGCGGGGCGGTTCATCCGCCAAGGGTACGCAGCGGCCGACGCCGTACGGCTGCGCCAGCGCTCCACCTCGCTGGCGCAGGCGGGCGGGGCGGTCGGCGGCGGGGCCGCGGGCGTGCTGCTGGGGTTCGGCGCGGTCGGCTGGTGTTTCGCCACCACGGCCCTGCTCTACCTGGCCGGACTCATGGCGGTGCGGCGCGCCGCACCGCCGCCGCCGCGCGGGGCCGAGGACCCGCCGGTGGCCGCGGCGCGCGACACCGGGCCGGTCGCGGCGCCGAGTCGGGAGGAGCGAGCGAGGAGCCCGCTGGCCGGTTCGCGGGTCCTGCGTACGATCCTTCTGTACTCGTTCCCCAGCAGTGGCGCACTGCCCTTCATATCGACCGTCGCCGTTCCGCTGGCGCAGACGGTGTCGCCCGGGTCCGGCGACTTCTACGCGGTGCTCAGCGTGGCCGGCATGAGCGGCGGATTCCTCGCGGGTACGGCACTGTCCAGCGGGCGGCTGTCGTCGGACCTCGTCCTGCGGACCGCGTTCCTCGCCGGAGCCGCGTTGGCCGTCGGCATCGCCGCCACCCGCTGGCCGGCCGCCGTCGTCATGCTCTTCCTCGTGCTCAGCGCCGTCGTCACCACCCATGTGATGGTGATGCAGGTGCTGACCAACCAGGCGCCTCCGGAGGACCAGGTGGGCCGGTTCACGGTGGTGCGCAACGCCGTCGCGGGGGTCGCCAAGTGCGGTGGCGCACTCGTGGCCGGCTGGCTCGTCGAAGCACTCGGCCTCACCGCCGCCTGGTTCGCGCTCGCCCTCGTGCTGGGCGCGGCCGGGTTCAGCTGGTGGGGCGTGGGACGGAGCAGGGAGATGGAGGAACTGGTCGGTGCGAACTAAGACGGCGTTCATCGACTACGTACGGCGCAGGCGCCTGGACCTGGTCCGCGCGGACGCTCCGGCCGCGGCGACCGACGAAGCCCTGGCCCTGCTGGGTCTCGACGACACCGCGCTGGACCGGTGGGCGGCGAGCGAGTCCGTCCTGGTGTCGCTGCCGCACGCCAGCCCCAATGTGTTCGACCCGCGCACGCGGGTCTGCTGGTACGCGGGAAGCGTCCAGCGGCGGGCCGCGAACCCGGCCCACCACGTGCGCGTCGTCCTTACCCACGTCAACTTCTCCGATCTCGGCTGGCGGCCCTACGCCTGGTGGTATATGGGCGAGGACGAGAAGGTGCGCTGCCACCGCCAGTTCTCCCGGAACAAGAAGCGCAAGCACGTGATCGTCGCCGGCCGGCCGCCGATGGACGTCGTGCCCGAGGGAGCGTCCCGGACCGACCTCGACGCGTCCCGCGCCGCACGGTGGGGAGCGGACCTGGCCGTCTCCTACATGCTGCTCGGCTCGGTGGTCGAGCGGGCGGCCGGCATGGTGTCCGGGCGGACGGTGACCTACCTGCCGCTCTCCCTGCTCGTCTCCTTCGTGCGGGAGCAGGCGGCCGACCCGTCGTCCGCGACCGACGAGCAACTGCTCGACTGGTGCCGTCTGCTCACCGACCAGGCGCAGGGACGGCGGACCGGTCCCGACGGCGTGCTCGTGGAATGCCCGGCGCGACAGGCGACCGTGTTCGACAACTACAGCAACCTGGCGACGCTCGCGCTGCTGGGCGACTGCCACGTGCTGGGCGGCGCCAAGATGGCCGGCTACTGGCCGCATGTCGAGCACCGCCTCGGCGCCCTGCGGCAGGCCGCCGCCGAGGACATGCGCGACCCGAGGGTCACGGTGGTCCCGGATGTCGACCTGCTTCGGTTCGTCGGGCCGTCACCGGCGGTCGCGGTGCAACTGGAGCGCCAGGGCGTGCCGTACAGCCAGGGGCTCGCGGTCGCCGAGCACGGGGACTTCGCGAAGCGGATCGACCCGTTCGAGCACGCCGGGCCGGTTGCCGGGTGACCGGGAGAAGTGGCGGGGCCGGTGGCGAAGCGTGCTGTGACGAGCCGGTGGGCGGGCACCGCGGCGGTCCCCGCGGTGATTGCGGACGGTGGTTACCTCGGGAGGAGAAGAAGGTGCGTGGTGTCGGTGACGGCGGCGGCCGGGTCCTGCTGCTCGGCGCGAAGCCGGACGAGGCCGTGGCGGCACTGGGGGAGCGGGGGGCACGGATCACCTGCGTCGCCACGCCCCGGCACGCGGCCTCGCTGTCGGGGCGTGGCCTGGTCGAGCGGATCGTGGTGGTCGAGGACCCGATGGACGCCGAGCAGGTCCTGCTGGGACTGGCCCGTGACGGGATCGGGCCCGGCGAGTTCGACGTGGTCACCAGCGCCCTGGAGCACGGTCTGGTGCCGGCCGCGCTGATCGGGGCGTCCTGCGCGGCGCGTGCGCTGCCGCTGTCCACAGCGGTGCTGTTGCGCGACAAGCAGGCCCAGAAGACGGCACTGCGCCGCGTCGGCGTGCCGTTGGCACGGTCCGCGGTCTTCGCCCGGCCGGGAGAACTGGCGCAGGCCGTGGCCGAGGTGGGCGGGCTGCCGGTCGTGGTCAAGCCGCCGTCGGGGGCGGGGGCGCAGGACACCATGGCGCTGCGCTCCGCGGCCGACGTCGCCCTCTGGCAGCGTGAGCACGGTGCGGGTCCCTGGCTGTGCGAGGAGTTCGTGCCGGGCGACGAACTGCACATCGACGGTGCGATCAGGGACGGGCAGGTGGTCGAGATCTGCGTGTCCCGGTACTTCAAGAACCAGATCACCGCCCTGGACGGCGCGCTCAACGGCTCGGTCGCGCTGCGGGCCGCGGAGGAGGAACCGCGCTACACCCGGGCCCGGCACCTGGTCCGGCAGACGGCCGACGCCCTGGGCTTCGCCGACGGGGTGTACCACCTGGAGGCTTTCGAGCAGGCGGACGGCACGCTCGTCTTCGGCGAGTGCGGCGGCCGTATCGCGGGCGGACGCATCGACCGGACCGTCCTGCTGACCACCGGCGTCGATCTGCACCGGCACTGGGCGGCGGCGGTGATGGGTGCCGCCCCGCCCGTACGAACCGGTGGGCCGCTCGGCGGGGGGCTGTTCGGCTGGGTCACCCTGAGCGCTCCGCCGGGAAGGGTGCTCTGCATGCCCTCGGTCGAGGACATCCGGGCCAGGGCCGGCGTGGTCGACGCGGAGCTGAAGCTCGCGGTGGGCTCGGTCATGACGAGCCCCCGGACCACCACCACCCGCGCCGGCCGCGCCGTGGTGCGGGGAACCAGCGTCGCGGACGTGGAATCGACCGCGGCGGACGTCGCCGCCTGGTTCACGGCCGCCGCACGTTCCGCCGCCGCGTCCTGACGGCGGCGGCCGTCTCCTGCGGCGGGAACGACTCGTTCACCCCGCATCGGAGCATCGGAGCATCGGAGCTCGCCGCCGTCCTCGTGGCCACGGCCCGGCGTTCGAGACGGTCGATCCCGCACTCGACCGCGTGCCGCTCGCGGGAGCCGGCCTCGTCGAACGTCGGTGGCCGATCGCCTCGGGAGCCGGGCTTCTGGCGGTTGCGGACAGTGGCTTCCGTCCCTGCTCGACGGCGAGGTGGATCTTTGTGCTCAGCCCGCCTCGGAAGCGTCCGAGCCCGTGGTGGGCCGGCCGGACGGCAGTGCCGCCGGGCGGTTCCCGCCCGCCCCGGCGGCGTGCTGATGGGCCCGGCAGACGGTGGAGTCGACACTCACGTCCCCGGTGATCAGACCTTTCCCGTCGGCCCGAGCCTGGAGCTGACGGATGCCCCTGGCCCAGGTGCCGTCGCGCTGCCCCGTCCACACCGGCGGACGGCCCGGCTCGATGCCTCGCGGCAACAACGGCTCCAGCCGGACCCGCTGGCCATTGAATGCGAGCGGAGAGCCACCGCAGGCTCAGGCGCCTACCGCGCCTGCACCACCTGCGGCGGCCTCCTGGCCGGAAGCTGGGCCGGAGCCGGAACCCGGCGAAGCACGGTCAGCCGGCGAGCAGCGCCTCCACCGTCGAGACCGGATCCCACTCGGGGTCGAGGCCGGTCAGCCGCTCGGCGACCCGGCGCCAGGCCACCGGGTCCGTGCCGAGTCCGGAGCGCACGAGGTCCGCGAGGATGGTACGGGACTCGGCGGCCTCGGGTGGGGCGTCCGTGCGGCGTGCGGCGCCGCCCAGGTAGGCGAGCAGCCGCGCGGCCGGTGCCGCGAGGCGCACCAGGTCCGCGCCGTCGAGGAGCCCCGCCGTGAGCAGCCCGTCTATCTGGGTGGACGGCGCGCAGTGGAAGTGGCCGCCCAGACCGTGCCGGGCCCGCTCCCTGGTGAGCCGCGCGCTGCCGGGCAGGCCGTCGGGGCCCGGCTCGGGCAGCAGCGCCGCGTGCCGCAGCCGTACGTCCTCGGGGACGCCGTCCAGGCGGACGATGTCCTGCCAGTACGGGAGCGGTTCCTGGGCATGGGCGGCTTCGAGAGCGGCCCAGTCCACGGGCTCGCCCGGCGGGAGGGATTCGACGATGTCACGTGCGCGCCAGGCGTGCTGGGCGCGCCGCAGCTTCCGGACGAGCTTGTCCGGCGCGATTTCGCGGTCGAGCCGGGCGCGGATGACGGCGGCGGGGTCGGCGGACGCCAGGGCCTTCGCGCATACGGTTGCGGCGGAGGGTCCCAGCAGGTTCCGCCCCGCGAGCCGCGCCAGCCGGTCGGCACCACCGTGCTCGAACAGGCTTAGGCAGCCGAGTAGTTGATGCCCAAGGCCAAGTCGCAGGCCCTCTCTTTCGAGCAACTCCGCCACGAGGTCGGGTTCGGCGGAGCACAGCCACATCAGACCGCCGGCCGGCCAGGCGGAGCCCTCGGCACGCCAGTCGGCCAGCACCCGGGCGCCCAGGGACGGCCGCCCGGCGCCGGGCCGCGACCGGGTCACGATCCGGTGGACGGCGGGACGGGGTGTCCAGTGCCGCAGCAGGGCGAGGTCGACCTCGGGATCGTCGAGGTCGACGAGGTGCTCCACCGCGCCGCTTTGCTCCAACCAGCGGGACTGGGCGGCGAGGACGCGCAGCGCGTCGTGGTCGCGGTCCGCGAGCAGCCGGCCGAGGGCGACGCGCGGTGTACGGTCGTAGCGCAGCAGGTACGCGGCGAGCAGCCAGGGTCCGTCGGGGCCGAGCCGGGGCAGTACGGCGTCGACCACCTCCGCGTCGGCGAGGCAGAGCAGGGTGCCCTCCGGCCAGGCCCACAGATGGTCACCGCGCTCCAGGAGCTTGATCGCCTCGTCGGGGGTGCCCGGCCTGGTGCTGCCGATGGACGTTCCCGCGCTCGCCGCCGGGCCGGCCCCGGACCGCGCGCGCTCCAACAACTCCGCCCAGGTCAGCCCCTCCGAGGCGGTTTCGGACGCCGTCACGGTCGCGGCCAGGCGGAGCCAGGCGTCGGGGTCGGTGCCGAGTTCGGCGTGCAGCCGACGGGCGAGGGCGGTCCGCCAGGCGTCGGCGAACGCGAGTCGCCGCCAGTCGTGAGGCAGCAGGAGAAGGCGCCGCGCGGGCAGCAGGGTGAGCAGTTCGTCGGAGGACAACACGCCCTGTGCGTAAGCGCGTTCGGTGTGCTGCGCGCCGGATTCGTACGTCTCGGGGAGCCGTGCACGCACCTGCGCGAGGCCGGGCGCCTCGCACGCGAGGCCGTTGCCGGGCACGGGGATGTCGTGGAGGGCGCAGGCGACGGCGAACCAGCGGGGGACGGCGAGGCCGGGCGCGGTCGCCGGCTCGTACCCGGCCAGCGCGCGCAGCACCTCGGGATCCTTCGGCCGGGGCGCATCGTCCGGGCCGAGGGAGTACAGCAGGTCGAGCGCAGCCAGAGCGTGCACACGGTCGCGCCGGTGGAGGACCCCCCGGGACGCGGGTTCCGGGGCCGGTGTCACGGGCTCGGCCGGCGGTTCGGGCTCGGCGACGGCCTCAGCCGCGGCCTTGCCCGCCTCGGCTATCAGCTCCGCGATCGTTCCCCGGTGTTCGGGCAGCAGGACATCGAGCGCCGCCCAGGCACGCCCCCGTTCGTCCAGATGCGCCTCCGTCAACGCGCGCAGCTCGGCGGCCGCCGCCGCGCCCAGCAGATCCCGTTCCGCGAGGCGAGCGAGCGCGGCCAGGGCGCGGGCGGCGGGGCGCGCGGTGCCGATCAGCTCGACCGGGTCGAGAAGCCCCGCCGCCGCCATGCCCTCCGCCCAGACGGCGGCGCTCTCGTCGAGTTCCTCCTCCGCGAGGCGCTGTGCGGGTGGGGTGCTGTTGCCCGCACGACGGCCCCCGGCCCGCCACGGCTCGTTGAGGACACTCAGCCGGAACGCGTGGCGCTGCGCGTCACTCGCCGCCTCGTGGCGGGCCAGCTCCTCGCAGGCCTTGGGCATGAACGGGGTCGCGGCATGGGCCGCGGCGAGGGCGCCGAGATCATGGGTGTACGGCTCGGACAGCAGCTGGCTCAGGGTGCTGGTGCCCCGGGCGGTGGCGAGCAGCGCGGGCAGCCGGGCGGGGTCCGCGTACGGCTCGCCCTGCGCGCGCAGTCGGCGCAGCCCGTCGTCGTCCGGGGCGGCCAGGGCCGCGATGACCGTATCCACGACGGACCGGCTGAGCCAGGAGGCTGCGGCGGGGTCGTCGAGCAGGGCGTGTACGGCGTCCGGGCCGGTCCGCTCCCAGATTCTCAGCAGGGCGTACTGCTGGGCGACTTGGCGCACGCCCCACCTCAGTGCCGGCACCACGAGCTGCGGGTCGCCCGAGCCGAGCAGCGGGGCGAGCCAGGTGCGCGGGACCTGGCCGTGCGGCGCCGTCAGCTCGGCGCGCAACGCGTCGTCCAGCGGCACGGTGTCGAGCCGCTCCACGATGGTGCGGCGCAGGGACTGGGTGGTGCGCGGGTTGCGATAGACCGCCGCGGCGACCTGGGCGTCGCCGACAGCGGCCAGCCGGGCGAGGACGCGGGCGTCGAGCCGGGGATGGCGGGCCAGGGCTGCCCGGGTGCGCGTGTCACCGTGGTCGACGACGGCGGTGAGGAGGGCGTCCCCCGGCGCGGTCCCGCCGGCAAGCAGCTCCGTCGTCACCCGCTCCGGCAGGGCGGCGAACGCGGCGGCGGCATGCTGCGGCTCCGCGTGCTCAAGGAGCAGGCCAAGCGTGCGGTGGACACTGCGGGGCGCGGGAGGACGGAGCGTGTCGTCGGCCATCGGGGGCGTCGGTGGCATCGGCGGCGCGGCGAGCAGCTCGGGCAGATCGCCGCGGTGCCCGGCCAGCGCGTCGTGCAGCCCGCGCCAACGGCCCGCGTCCGCACCGAGATGGCGCCTCGTCAACTCGCTGAGCAAGGAGGCCGTCTCGTCGTCGACTCCGCCCGCGGCGGCGACCTTGGCCGCCACCGAGCGCGCGGGGCGAGCCCGCTCCACCGCCCGCAGCGCGGCACCATCTCTCGGGCCCGCGCCCTTCGCGTCCCGACCGGCCGCGGCCATCTCGCGCAGCAGCCGCCCGGCCGCCCCCACCTGCGTTTTCGTCATGGTCGCCATGGTAGGCACGGCACTGACGTCAGCCTCGGGGGTTCGCGTTCAGAACGGCCGGCAGGCCGCGGTCGACGAGCCGCCGTACCACGACGGCTCGGCGCGGCGACCGGCATGATGATGACGAGGGCGGCATGATCGCCGCGGTCGGCTGCTGCGGATTTCTCGCGGACACGCGTCCGGGGCGGGCGGGCCGCAGATGACCGGAGCGCGCGTCGGCGCGGTGCGTCGCCTGCTGATGCGGCCAGGTTCACATGCGTACCAGCGGTGACTTGTCCAGGATGACGATGCCGGTCACGGCCAGGGCCGTGCCGAGGATCTGGATGGCGAGGTACCCGGACGTGGCCAGGCGTTCGTGGAAGACCGCGGCTCCGATCAGGACGGCACCGATCGGCTCGATGGTGTCGATGAGGGGAAGGCTGACCGCCAGCGATCCTGCCTGGAAGGAGCTCTGTGCCAGCAGCAACCCCGCTCCGCCGACGAGGAGCAGGGAGTACGGCTCCCAGTGGCCCAGCGCGGCCAGGCCCCGGTCCCGGAAGAGGCCTGCCGCGCTCTTCGTCAGCGCGTCCAGCAGCGCGAAGAGCAGCCCGGCGGCCGCTGCGTACACACCCGCGCGCACCCGGCCGGAGGTCCGGAGCCCGGCGGGCACGAGCACGGTGACACAGGCCGCGACGACCGCCAGGAGCGGCAGCCAGTCCCACAAGCCGGGCCGGCCCTCGCCCGCGGAGTAGGGCAGCACGGCCAGGAAGGCGGCC
Source organism: Streptomyces sp. NPDC001056 (assembly GCF_053598955.1). NCBI lineage: Bacteria > Bacillati > Actinomycetota > Actinomycetes > Kitasatosporales > Streptomycetaceae > Streptomyces > Streptomyces sp. NPDC001056. The sequence continues at coordinate 137,717 of NZ_JBSFLI010000015.1, forward strand.
ACGCCGCCGGCGGTGCACACCGCGCCTGTCACGTCCCTCCGGGTGAGACGCCTGCGCCTGCGCCAGGCGATGAGCGGCAGGGCGAAGAGGAGGTCTGTCGAGGCCAGCGGCAGCACGAGCACCAGTGGGCCGAAGGCGAGTGCCGCGCCCTGGATGACGAAGGAGAAGGCCGACAGGGCGATGCCGGCGAGCCACTGCGGCCGGTGGACCAGAGCCCGGAGCAGCCCCAGCCGGAGGGACTCCTTCTCGGGTACGGCCGCGGCGGCCTCCTGCTGCAGTACGGCCGCCACGGCGAAACAGCAGGCGGCCAGGAGCGCGGCCGGTACGGCAACGGCGATGGCCATGATCACAGGATGCTCGCCGACCGGCGAAGCCGCACACCAGCGGGAGTCGGTCGGCGGCGCGGGCGTTTGTTCGCGGCGACGAGGAGGTGGTTCGTGGCCGGGAGGTGGATGAGGGCGAGTCGTCCGGCCGCCCGGGTGAGGACGCCGCCGTGATCCACCGGTCGGTGAACAGGCCGAGGTGCCATGCCGAGCGGGTCGGGGAGCGGCGGCTGAAGAGGTTGACGGGCGGACTCACCCGTCAACGCCCACTCGTCCACACGCGGGTCGTCGGCCCTGACCAGCCGGACATCGGCAGGAACCTCGTCACCCGCCTCCGCCGGCACCAGATCCCCGGGAACCGGATCGGCGGAAGGCACCTGACGTCGCGGGCCCGCGGCGCACCAGCCGCAGCAGGCCGCCGCCGGCCGCCGGGAGAGGCCCCCCGGCAGCCTCACTGCCGGTCGCCGGAACCTCGGACGACCGCGACCGGGCAGTGCGCGTGATGCAGAACCGCCTGACTGACGGAGCCGAGGAGCAGGCCGGTGAACCCGCCGCGCCCGCGGGCACCGACGACAAGCAGCCCGGCCCTCGCACTCGCCCCGATCAGCGCCTCGCGGGCACCGTCCCTCACCACCGTCTGCACGACCGGGACATCCGGGTACCGTTCCTGCTGGCCGGCGACCGCTTCCGCCAGCAGGCGCCTTTCGCCGTCCGCGAGCATGCCCGGAGCCAGCGCATAGGGCTCCGACGGATCCGGCGACGGAGGAACCGGCACGCTCCACGGTGTCCACGCGTGCAAGGCCTCGACGCCGGCGCCGCGCAGGGCGGCTTCCGCGAAGGCGAACTCCACGGCGGCTTCAGCGGCCGGTGAGCCGTCGACGCCGAGGAGGACCGGGCCGGTGTCGTCGGCACGCTCACGCACCACCAGGACCGGGCAGCGCGCGTGCGCGGCCAGATGGACCGCGGTCGACCCCAGCATCAACCCCGCGAAGCCTCCCAGCCCCCGACTGCCGACCACCACCAGTGCCGCCGTGCGCGACTGGGCCTCCAGCACCGTCAGCGGCCCACCCGCCACCACCGAGTCACCGACCTCGACGTCAGGGGCCACAGAACGGGCATGTTCCACCGCCCGGGCCACCAGACGTCCGGCCACCTCCCGCAGCGCCTCCTCGGCCGACGCCGCCGACCACGGACCGAGCGGTGCATGCACGGCAGGCCAGAAGAACGCGTTGACCACCTTCAACGCGCACCCGCGAAGCCGCGCCTCATGCGCCGCTACCGTCACAGCCTCCAGGCTCGACGGCGAGCCGTCGACCCCGACCACGACCGGCGGACTCATGGTGCGTTCCCCGTCCACCGACGCGTCGCGCGTGCCGGCCATCGGCCGCGGTCGGTCCGTCCCGGGCACCTGGGGCCGTCCGGAAGGAAACGCCGAGGCCACACGGCCCGGGGCTTGGTAGTCATCATGGGCAGAACCCTCCTCACATCCCACTGTCTCCCAGGATCCGGCGACGGTCCTGCCCACCTGGAATGCGTACGGGGCGCGGAGGGCGACGGCATGGCATGCAAGCCCACGTTCATGGAGCGCACGCTCATGGAGCGCACGATCGGGGACCGGTTACGTCCGAAACGGTCCTTGAGGGCCGTCGGACAGCGGTGTGAGCGAGCGGTGGCCACCATGGCCGCCGTGGCCGCTCGGGCCACCGGCGAGCCGGGCCGTGACCGTGCGGCACGGTGGCTGGTCGCTGCGGGGTCACCCTCGCCCGATTGCCCGCTGTGTTTGCCTCGACCGAACACCCGCGGTGAGACTGCTGGTGCAGCGAGCGACCATGCCCGAGGGTGCCGACCATGGTTCGGACCTGGCTGCGGCAGCACCCACGTCATCGAACCGCCGGAAGGGATGATCATGGGCCACGTCGCGCCGAGGGTCTGGTATTCGCTGATGTGCGTGATGCTGCTCGCCGTGGCCGGGTGCGGTCGGCACCAGCCCGGAGCGGGGGAAGACACGGCCGGTGACGCGATGACGACCGGGCTGGTCGCCGACCTGCAGAAGAACGGGTTCCGGGTCAATCCCGGATACGCGAGGCTGTACACCCAGCAGGACTGCAAGGACTTCACCTACCCGCGGATGAGGAACTGCTACGCGAACAACCCTGCGGCCCCCTACGTGACACCCGTCGTGAAGACCTGGCCGAACGAGTACGTGGATCCCGCCGTGGTGAACGCCTTCGGTTCCATGCGGCCCGGCTACACCTCCACCTACCGACTCGACCCGCGGGACGCGGTGGTGATGTACGGGAAGATGCCTCCGCCTGGTCGCTACATGGGGCTGCAGACGTGGGAATTCAGCCAGGACGGTCACTGGAAGGCCAGTGACCGCCGCAAGTGGGAGCAGAAGCCCGATCAGCCCGTGCCCCTGCAGTACCTCTTCGACACGATCCCACCCGACGCCCCGCGGTCGGAGCGGACCCAGAGCGCGTCCGCGCTCGGAGACATCGTCAACAACGTCGTCATGGAACGGCAGTCCGGTCAGCCCTTCGACAAGAACCGGTACTTCATCATCACCCCCAGCGCCACCACCGACCACGCCGTACGTCGCGCACTGCACGCCCAGGGGGTTCCCGACGAGGACATCTTCACCGAGCAGATCCCCGCCCGTGACAACCTCGGCCCGATCGGGCCGCTGGGCATGGGAAAGAACGCCATCGACTTCTTCACCACGTTCCGGTACGCCGTCCCCGCCCCGGACCAGCAGCAGGCCGCGGACAAATGGCGGAAGAATCCCCCGCTGACGGTGATGCGAGTACGCGCCCCTGCCTCCGTGGGCCCCGTCCAGCGCTACGGGGCACTGACCTTCGCGAAGCGAACCGCGAACAACGAGGCGTACCTGGCGGATGACATGCGAAACCTGGTCGCAGCGGTGTGCGACCGCGTCAGCACCGCGGCGCGCCTGCGCACCCGCGACTGCGGGCAGCAGCAGTCGGCATCCGCCCCGCTGCCCGACCTGGTACGGGACTTCGGGTGGACCGGACCGTACTGCCGCAAGATCGGCATGAACTGCCTGGGCGACCAGCAGGACGCGGCCTACTTCCTCTCCCGGCCGCTGCCGATCGACTCCGGGCAGGTCTACGCGGTGGTCGACACCCTCGCCACCGAGACCGGAAACGCCACGTACACCGCCCTCTCCGCCAACGACGCCTCGCTGATGGCCGGCGTGGCGAACGTCCTGGACACCGGTCTCAAGGGTTCCGCGGAGGACTACGCCAAAACGGTCGAGCACAGCGACAAGTTCTTCGTGCACTACTTCAGCCGGGACTGTTCGGTACTGCGGGGCGTGCCCGACTGGCCGAAGAACTGCACCGAGATCACCACCGGCATGCTGCCGCCACGCGCGGGCACCGCCGGGGAGGGCGACCCGGCTCTGCACGGCATGTTCATGGCCTCGCTGCGTGACTACGTCAAGCCGGGAACCGAACGCGGACCTGACTCCACCAAGCTCCTGACACCGAGGATCCTCACGTTCACCCAGTCGGCGAAGTAGCGCGCCGAGCCGCAACCATGTGGGTGCTGGTGTTGCTTGGGGATCTGTCGAGATCGGCCGTTCCTCGGTCGGGTCGGCTGGTGGAGACCGGCGACCGGTACGAGCCCTACCGGCTCGTCGACGCCGACGGCGCGGCCGTGGTTCCGATCGCGGTGTTCTTCCAGGAGTTACTCGCAGCCGGGAAGGCGGCGGCGACCGTCCGCTCCTATGGCATGGACCTGCTGCGGTGGTGGCGGTTCCTGCACGCGGTTGCGCAGAGCCGTCGCGCCCAAGGCCGCAGGGCACCTGACCTGGGCCGAGGAGACCTCGACCGGGCGGCGGCGGAACCTCACCTTCGAGGAGACCGAAGCCTTCTGGGCCTTCGCCGCGATCGAGGTCCTGCGCCTGACCGGCATCCGCAACGAGGTTCGCGCAGGTTGCGGTGAAGTCACGGCGGACCAGGTCGTCGTGCACCGGCGGGCCGGCCTCCTTGCCCTTGCCGCGCTTCTTGCCGAACACGCTCCACCAGCGGTTGTCCCGGCAGATCCGCCATGCAGTCCGGTCCGCCATCACGGCCCCGGCGCCACGCGCTTCGTCGGCGAGGAAGCGGTAGCCGAACTCCGGGTCGTCACGGTGCGCGTCGAACAGTGCGTTCGCGCGATACGCCTCCTCCAGCATGGCATCGGTCACCGGCTGGTCCAGCCAGCGGTAGTAGGGCTGTCTGGCGAGCTTCAGCACCCGGCACGCAACCGTGACGGGCACCCCGTCCCCGGCCAGCTCCCTCACGAGCGGGTAGATCCTTTTCCCGGAAGGTGTGCCTGCGACAGGTAGGCCGCGGCCCGGCGCAGGACCTCGTTCTCCTGCTCCAGCAGCTTGATCCGCCGACGCGCTTGCCGAAGCTCGGCGCTCTCCTGGCTGGTCGTTCCGGGCTTGCTCCCGTCGTCGATGTCCGCGCGGCGCATCCACTTCCACAACGTCATCGGATGGACTCCGAAGTCGGTGGCCACCTGCTCGACCGTCACACCCGGCCCGCGGTTCCTCGCGACCCGCACGACGTCCTGGCGGAACTCTTCCGGATAAGGCTTGGGCACAGCGACATCCTTCCCACTCGCCCCACAGGGCAAGCCAGTTCAGACGTCACCCGATCGTGCAGCAGACCCCTCGATCAGGTCCACCGGTACGTCCCTGGTCGGCATGGAGGACGTGGACGTCGTACGGCAGATCACCGCGGCCTTCGGTGCCCGCCGACGAACGACTCGGCGGCGGGCACGGCCTGACCACAGGCACCGTGTACCTCGCCGACACCGCCGCCCCCATGCTGCGAGGACGCTTCCCCAACGAAGCCTTACGCCGGGACGCCTTCGGCGCCGTCGCCGGGCATCTGCTGGTGGACCTCGACGGCCCGTTGTGCGGTCACTCCACGGTGTTGAGGATGTAGTCACCGAGAAGATCGGTGTTTACGTCGATGGCGGTGGAGCCGGCGTTGTACAGGTCGATCTCGCCGTCCGTGCCCACCTTGACCAGCGCGGCGCCAGCGGCGGGTTGTCCGCTGGTGTAGTCGGCAGTGTGCACGTCCGGCCGGGTGGTGCCGTCGGCGTAGGCGACCAGGTAGCCGCTGCCGGTCGGCGAGGGCACCGTGAGATTGAGGTCTACCGCGCTCACTCCGTTCGCCGGTACCCCGTGGGCGCCGGTGACTTTGAGTTTGAGCGTGGCGTGAGCGCCGAGTTTGGCGATCTTCCCGCCGGTCCCCGTACGGGTGTTGAGGATCCGTACCGGGCTGACCGGCTGGAACGTCGTCCCGGTCGCGGTGGGGCCGTACCAGCCGACCACGTCCGCGATGAGGTGCGCCGAGGACTTGCTGTTATTGCGGAATACCACCTTTCCGTTGATCAGCGGGGCCATGGGCACGACGATCTGGGCGGAGGCGGTCTGTCCCGTGGTCCAGTACGGGCCGCTCACGCCGGGATTGACGGTGCTGTCGGGGGATACGGTGAGGCTGCCGGACCCCTTGGTTGTGGTCGCCACCACGTTGAGTACCACGGCGTCGGCGTCGGCCGGGACGCCGTGGGCGCCTGAGACGGTCAGGGTGACCGAGTGACCGCCGGCAACCGCGCCGGTGTGGCCGCCGGTGCCGCTGCGGGTGTCGAGCAGGCGGATCGGTGCAGCGGGGTGGTAGGTACGGCCGAACTGCGCGTGCGACTGGAGGCCGAGAGTGGCGACGTTGACGGTCACCGGGCCGGTGCTGCTGTTGTAGAGGTCGATCACACCGGTGGGAGTGACCTTCACCGTGGCTTCGTTGCTGACCGTCCGGCCGGCTCCGAAACTGACGGTCGAGGTGCCCGGCCGGGTGGTGCCGTCGGTGTAGAGGGTGAGAGTGCCGCTCGCCTTGGCACCGCTGGTGACGATCCGCAGGCGCGCCGCGTCGACGCCGTCGGAGTCGGCGTGCACGGTGGCCGCGGAGAGCTTCAGCACCCCGTGGGCGGGGATGGTCCTCTCGGCGTCGTACCGAGCTGCGACGGGCAGGAAGGCGTCTGCGGCGTGCACGGTCACCCTGGCGGTGGTGGTGCGGCCGAGCAGGTCGGTCTGCGTCAGCGTGGCGGTGTACGAGCCCGCTGCCGGATACTGGTGCTCGATCTTCCGGGGGCCGTCGGCCAGGTTCTCCTGGTCGCCGTCACCGAACGCCAGGACCCGGTAGGCGACTTCCCAGGCGTTCGCCGGTTGCGGAACGGTGAACAACGCGTCCCCGGCGTCGACCTTCCCGTCGGCAGTGGTGACCAGGGCGCCGGACAGCGAGGTGGCCGGCGCCGCGGTCGTACCCGCGTCGACGGCGGGGGACCGGACGGTGCGGCTCGACCCGTCAGCGTCGGTCACCGTGACGGCCGGGCTATACACGCCCGGCGTGGCGTAGCTGTGCGTGATCGGGGCGCCCGGTGCCTGGGTGACCGGGGCGCTGCCGTCCCCGAAGTCGACCGAGTACGTCGCGATGGGCTTGCCCCACGACGTGGTGGCGTCGTCGGTTTTCACCGAGGTGACGACCGGCGCGACGCCCCTCGACGGCGACGGCATGTCGTCGCTGGGAATGATGATGGAGTCCTGCCGTTCGATGGCGCCTCGGTCGGGGCGGGCCGTCGAGCCGGTGCCGGTGTCGGCGACGAGCGGATCGTCCACGAGCGGGGCGCCATCGACGTCGGTGGTGAGCTCGCCCGGTGCGTGGGCATCGGCGGAGTCGATGAGCGCTGAGTGCTCGGGCGGCGCAGTGGTGGAGGGCAGGTTGAGGCCGTCGATGTCGTGCGCGCCCTGGCCGGTCGCGTCGTGCAGCGACACGGCGGTGGTGTAGGGGGCGTCGGCCCAGGCGTACTCGGGGCGCGGCCGGGCGGAGGTACCGGAACCGTTCGCCGCCGCGTTGTAGTCGCTGGTGACCTGATCCGCGGATTGGGCAGACACGAAGTAGAGCGGAGCCGTGGGCGCCGGGCAGCTGTCGGTCTGCTTCGCCGACGCGGAGGCGACCACGTTGTTCTCCACGGTCCCGGAACTCGCGCCGTCCAGCGAGATTCCGGTGGCGCACGGAGCGGTGACTGTGTTGCTGGTCACGGCCGCACCGGAGGTCCCCGTCATCACGATCCCACCCCGCCGCGGGGTGGTCACCACGTTGGTGGTCACCGTGACCTGTGAGGCTCCCGACTGCGCTCGCACGCCGTAGGCGTACCCATCCGGAATCCAGTTGCGCGAGACGGTCACGCCCGAGGAGGCGCCGTCCACACCGATCGCGGTACCGGTGCCACCGGTCGACGGCACTGGGCGACGGAAGGACAACCGGTCGAGGGTGATGCCCGTGGAGCCCGTCACCGCTACCGCGTCCGCGCCCGGGTATCCGATCCCCAGCGACTGGATGCGTACGTCGTGCACCGCCTTGAGTGTCAGCGCGGGAGCGGAACCCTTCGGCGTGAGGATCGGCGGCGAGCCGCTGGGGGCGAGGGCGGCGCCGGTGAATGTGATGGGGGCGTCCTCGGTGCCGGACCGGGTCAGGGTCACGGACTCGACGTAGGGCAGATCGTCGGGCGACTCAAGACGAACCGTCTGCCCGGGCAACACCACGTCCGCCGCCGCCTGCACCGTGCAGAAGGGCATGCTCGCCGAGCCCGTTCCCGTGTCGCTGCAGGCTCCGTCGTGATTCACATACAGCGTTCCGGCCGGGCTCGGGTCCGCCGCCGCCTCACCGGTTCCCCAGCAGCTCACCACCCCGGCCACCACGAGAACGGCCACGGACACACCGGATACGGGGCGAGGTCTTCGCATATGAACTCCAAGGAGGGTCGACGGTGCGGATGACGGCACCGGGGCCTGGTGTGCGGGTCATCGACCCACAGCCCGTGTGGCGACGATGTGGTGGGGGCAAGCGCCCAGTCGCAAGCACGCTGCCGGTCCCGGACGGTGCCGCTCGGCAGCTACAGGCAGCCTTCATGATCTCAGCCCCACTCCAAAGGAACAGCCACGGACCGACCTTGTCTTCCTCAAGTCACCAGCGTTTCAAGGCCAATTGCACGGAAGCCGAAGTCGCGGCGAGCTGCTGGGGCCCGTCTCTTTGGACCCTTCCGCCAACACACCCGCCTACGTGTCCGCAGCGCACGTCCCGCGTGCTGCCGTCCGCACCGCCTGTTCACCACCGGGGCAGGGCAGCGCCAGCTGCAACTGAGCTGCGCGACGGATGGCGGCCCACAGCGACCCGGACGTTCGGCGCCTGCACCGTCTACACGTTGATCGAGCGGACGCGAGCGGCTGCCGCGGCCGTGGGCGCGCGTCCGGCCGATGGTGTAGACGGTTAGTCAGGACTCCTAATGAGATGATCTCCAAGGTGGTTGGGTCATTCCGGGACTGATGATGAGGCGTGCGGGGCGGTTCGGCCGAAGCCCTGGCAAGGCGACAACGAGTTGTAGGCGGTGCACGCTGACCCGCGGAGAACTTAAATGCGTCGACAGCGCCCCTCGGCACCCGGCACAGTGGCCACCCGTGACGAGCAGTGAACTGTGGACCCGCGCGACCGCCGACCGCTACGACGCCGAGGAAGCCGAATCGTCCTCGGCTGCCGTTCTCGGACCGGCTCTCGCCTTCCTCGCCGAACTCGCCGGAGACGGCCGGGCACTGGAGTTCGCCATCGGAACCGGACGAGTGGGCGTCCCGCTCCGGGAACGCGGCGTGCCCGTTGCGGGCATCGAACTGTCCGAGCACATGGCAGCGGTCCTGCGGCGCAAGATCGACGAGGACATGCTCCCCGTCGTCATCGGAGACATGGCCACGACCGTCGTCCCCGGCGAGTTCACCCTGGTCTATCTCGTCTACAACACGATCACGAACCTCCTCACGCAGGACGAGCAGGTCGAGTGCTTCCGCAACGCCGCACGTCACCTGACGCCTGGCGGCCGATTCGTCATCGAGCTGGGCGTGCCGCCACTGCGATTCCTGCCGCCCGGGCAGGTCGCGGTGCCGTTCGATGTCTCCGACCGGCATCTTGGCTTCGACACCTTCGACCTGGTCGAGCAGATTCTCGTCTCGCACCATCTCACCCGCGACGGCGAAGACGGCCGCTACCGCCGTGGCAACTCCCGGCACCGGTACGCGTGGCCGGCGGAGCTCGACCTGATGGCGCGGATCGCTGGGCTCGAACTGGAACGTCGCGTTGCGGACTGGGACGGGTCTCCGTTCACCCAGGACTCCGCGAAGCACATCTCTGTGTGGCGCAAGCCGGCCTGAGGTCGGTACCAGGCCATCAACGTTGGCCGTGCCTGTCTTGAACTTCTGTCGGAAGTTCAGGCGTCGCCAGCAGATCAGTGCGCATCCGAGGACGAGGAAGGCTTCGTGGATGTCGTCGCGGATCTCCCAGTGGATCCGCAGGCGGAACCAGTGCAGGTGGGCGAATGTTCGCTCCACGACCCCGCGTTGCGTGCCCAGGCCCGAGCCGTGCTCGGTGCCCCGGCGAGCGATCAGCGGCTTCACGCCGAGATCCCGGACGCGGCGGCGGTACTTGTCGTGGTCGTAGCCGCGGTCGCCCAGCACCACGTCCGGGCGGCGCCGGGGCCGGCCTCGCTTGCCCCTCACCGGCGGCACCGCCTGAAGCAGCGGGATCAGCTGGGTGACGTCGTTGCGGTTGCCGCCGGTCAAGGTGGCGGCGAGCGGGATACCGGTGGCGTCGGTGATCAGGTGATGCTTGCTGCCCGTCCTGCCCTGGCCAACAGGGCTTCGTCCCGTCTTGGATCCCCCTTTCAATGCCCGTATGTGGGAGCAGCCGCTGCCGAGGCCGCCCGCCTCCAGGCCGCTGCATCACCCGAGCCGGAGGACGACCAGGAGCCGGACCGGGGCCGCGGCTGGTTCCGCCGGAGGCCCTGACGGACCGGCGTCGTCGGCGCTACCCCGAGCCCGCCGACCGCTGACGTCCGGGCTGGGCAAGCCCTTCCGTGCGAGGGGGGCTTGCCCGGCGCCCGGCGACCTGGCTACGCCATGGCGGCGGCCACGGTTTCCAGGGCGGCGCGCTGCTGCGGGTCGACCGGGACGTCCATCTGGCGCAGCGAGCGCAGCGTGGTGCCTTCGGCGCACAGCCTGCACAGCCTGATCACCGGCATCGGCCCGGCGCCGATCAGGGTGTGCGAGGAAGAGCTCTCGTAGACGGGCCGGTAGCAGCCGGGGCACAGGCGGCAGTCCTCGAGTTCGTCCGCCGGCGGCGCGTCCGGTCCGAGCAGCGGGACGATCCGCAGGAGGTTCTCCCCGGCTTCGGCCCACAGTCCCATCGGACGTTCTGCGCTCCGTTCGAAGACGACGTAGGCGTCCGGGCCTTCGCTGGTGCGGACCTGGGCCGGCGTGCCGACGCCGTTCTCGGGGCGGTCGGTCATGAACGCCAGGACGGTCCTGTGCCCTGGCCCCTCGCTCACGCCGAAGACGTGGCCGCGCCCGGCAGCGAGGGCCGTGCCCACCTCGTTCAGCCCCTGGCCGTCGTCGTCGTTGCGCAGGCGCAGCGGCCATGAGGCCGGGACGCCGTCGATCTCGGCAGGGGAGGAGGTGATCAGGACGCCGTTGCCGGACTGGCGGACGTCCAGGTGCTGCATCCCCTCGGTGGAGTGGAACGCGGTGCCGAACCACTCCTTCGCCGATTGCCCGCTCTCGCCCCGTGGGCGGTGCGGCTTGTGCTGCTTGTGACGTCCCATGCTGTTCCTCGCAGACGTGACCCCGTGCGTGCGCGGGCCGATCGGTCCGCTGAATCCACTGAAGCGATCCCGGGTCGGCCAGCTCCCTCGCTCCGATGTCGTGGGTCCTACCCGCATCGGGCCACACGCTCTGCGGCCAGGCAGGTACGGACCATCGCTACCCGGACCGTCGGGCCGCCTATGCCGCACTTGATGACGTAGAAGAGGAAGATGTTGGTCGAGGTGACGGCGAACGCGTACACGTAGACGTCATGAAGGATCTGCATGTAGAGGCAGGCGCCGATGGTCAGCACGGCCGTGGCGTAGAAGAGCGAGGTCGGTACCCACTGGGCGAGCGCGGAGAGCCCGGTGATCTTGTCGTCGTCGCTGGGTAGCGTACTGAGACCGAGCTGGCGGGACCGCGCGATGACCGCTCGGACGTAGGCGAGGGTCAGGAAGTTTGCGAGCCAGGTCAGGCACTGCCCGATCGCGGAGTTGAGCGGCCACCAGCGGGGTTCGACCAGAGTGATCGCCAGTACGAGCAGGCAGGGCACGACGGCCATGATCCGCATGACCACCTCGGTCGCCAAGGCCAGTCGGCTCAGCGCGCCAGCCCGCCACCCGATGGCGAGCGGTGTGAGGCCGGAGAACAGTGTCTGGTAGTACTTCGGCGCCGCGATGGCGTAGGAGAGCCCGACCATCCGGGCAGGGAGGTTGGCTCGCCAGTCCGGCAGTCGGTAGTCGCCGTGCCGCCACGAGTCGACGATCGGGAAGCCCTTGGAACCGCCGTCGAGGTGCTGCACCAGCTCCACCAGCTTGTTGCCCCAGTCGAGGTCGAAGTCCCGCAGCAGCCAGGTGGTGACGGTGGAGTTCGTCACCGCCCAGATCAGCGCCGACACCAGCGACCAGGCGAGCAGCCAGTTGGTGAAGGGCCTGCGGTACCCCTCCGGGCGGCCGCTCTGCTGGCGGTGCATCCGCCACAGCCGCCACTCCCGGCCTGGATCCCCGGCCAGCGGGCGCAGCAGCTCGCGCAGCGCCCGCCAACCGGTCTCGACCCGCAGGTCGGACTCGCCCTGCTCGGCAGCCTTCACCGTCTTCAGCTCCGAGAGAAACCCGCTCTTCAGTTCACCGAAGGAGAAGGCATGTTCCGTACCGGTGCCGAAGAGGAGCAGCCGTCTCGCCGGATCGGCGTCGATCAGATCCTCGATGAAGCGCGCCAGTTGCACTGCGCGCATGTAGAAGATGTCCGGGACCACACCGTCGGTGCTCGCTCGTCCGGTGCCGAAGAGGATCAGCAGTCGGTCGAGCGAGTAGAGGTCGGCCCGGGCGATCTCGGTGTCGCCGGACTTGACCTCCGGGGCGATGTAGGAGGACTCGGCACCCGATGTTCCGGTGATGGTGTGGGTGTAGAGATAATTGCGTCCGAGGTCGATGAGTTTGAAGGCGCCGTCAGCGTCGGACACGATGATGTTGGATGGCGAGAGGTCGGCGTGTACGCCTTTGATCCGGCCGTGCACGGGGGTGTCCCGGGCGAGGCGCTGCAGGTCCTCCAGCGCCTCGAAGAGCAGCACCCCCTTTTCCCTCAGGCGGTCGAGGCGGAGGGAGAGTGCGCCAGCGCCGGCAGCCTCCGGCTCCCATTCCTCGCGGACGAGTTCCGCGAGTGTCCTGCCCGCGATGAAGTCCATCAGGATCCAGCTGTCGAAGCTGGCCCAGACGCGTACCAGATGCCGGGAACCGGTGGCGGCGGTGTCGTACGTCTCGGCGTAGTCGCGCGTGGCCTGGGTGAGGGTCCTGATCCTGGTGAACGGGTACAGGATCAGCTTAAGGGCGAACTCCGGGCGGGTGCCGTGCACGGTGCTCGCGGTGCTGCCGCGCAGGATCATCGAGGTGCTGCCGTGCCGGTGGAACCGCAAGTTGCCCTGCATTGCCCGCCATTCGCGCTCGGCGGGCCCCACAGCCGCGTCTGCGCGACGCCGGCCGGGCCGCGGCTGCGGGTGGTAGATCTCAGCGATGACTTCCGCGACCGCGTCCTCCGCGAGGAGTACGTCGCAGACGGCGCCGCAGTCATGGGTCAGCGCCCTGCCACCGTGGTCGGGGGAGGGCTGCGAGAGCGAGCGCTGTGCCTCGGATTCGGCGAGACCGAGCAGGGTCAGCAGATACAGGCTGACGAACCCGAACAGCGCGGCCAGGCTTGTCCGGCGCCGTTCGCTCCGGGCGCGGTATCCCAGGCACCAGTCGGTCAGGCGGGTGACCGTGGCCTGTCGGCCGACGAGTCCGAACCGGCTGTCGAAGGTCCGCTCGTCCGGCGGTATGTCCTGCAGCAGGCGCCGCCATGACGTGAGACGGCGGGTCCGCTGACGGGCGGTCTCCGGCCCGCCGTCAGCGGTCAGTTCCAACAGCTCCCTTAGTTCCGCAAGGTGCCGGTCGCTATACCCCCTCAGTTCGCCCAGTGTCGCGAGCAGCAGGTCTGGCGTCGCGCCTCGGTTCTCCATTCGCGGTGTCCACCACCATCAGTCTCGGCATGGCACGGATGCTTCCCTGGCGGATCAGTTCGGACGGCCTGCCCTCGGTGGCACAGAAGGCGATTCCGTACGCCAGCCGCGCGCTGTCGAGGAGCCTGCGCTGGTCCAGCTCGTGTCGCTTGAGTTCGGGCATCCAGGGCAGTGGAGCCAGGTCGAGGACGTACGGGGCACCGGCCGTGGGGGACGTACGCATCTGGCGCAGCCAGTCCTGGTCTCGGTGTTTCTGACGGATCGCCGCCAGGTAGCCGCTGCCGAGACCGGGGCGCATCCGCTCGAGGTGGAGGTAGGCGTAGCGGTGCAGCAAGGAGAGCCCGCTATCCGCCGACCGCATCGGGCGTGTGCTGAGGGAGAGGATGTGTGTGCAGCCGTCGTCGACCGCAAGCCGGAACGGCAAGGCGGTGAGCACTCCGCCGTCGACCGCACGCCGCCCGTCGGGCGTCGGGACCGTACCGGGCAGGGCGATGGGCAGCCAGGCGGAGGCACGCAGCGCAGCCTTCAGGTCTTGGCGGGAGGCGAAGTCCCGCAGTACGACAGTCCGCAGGGCATCGACATCCGTGACCGGGACGGCCAACGGTATCGCCGACCCGAGAACCGCCTCGTAGTCGAGGGGTTTGACCTGTTCCATGATGTGGTCGAAGGAGTACCCCAGGTCCAGGATCGGGCGTCGGCGCAGCGCCCGGGAGAAGTCGACGAACTGCTTGGTCGCCAGGTCGTCGTAGTAGATCGACAGTGGGTACCAGGTCTCCCCGGCGAGAAAGTAAGCCCCATTGATGCCACCGGCGGAGCAGCCGTACACCACGTCGAAGGCGTTCTTGAAGCCGTAGTCCTCAAGCTGGGACAGCATCGCCGCAGAGATCACCCCCCGCATGCCGCCGCCCTCTACGGCAAGGGCCACGGTCGCTCCGTCCTTGCGCTGGCCCGGTAAGCTTCCGGAGTCCCGTCGGGCACGCAGGATCGCTAATACAGGATGCGCCGCATCCCAGTGTTCAAGCCCGTTCTTGGCATCACCGGCCTGCACGGCACCCCCCGCAGGATCAGGCCCCTGTTCTCCCATCACCACACGCCGGGTCACACCCTCCCAGACGCGAGGTATCTCCGGGAAGCCCTCGCGTCCATCAATGACCTTCGGGGTGGTGATGCGGGAGTGGCGAGGCGAGGGCATCGAGCGGGACTGGGTAGCGCGGACGGGCTGTTGGAGCCACACCGAGCGGGTGCTGCTGACCTACGACCAGGTCCGCGCCTACGAGCTGCCCGCGACCGAGGGCAAGCAGGGCGCCCCGAGATGGCCGGCCTTCGCCGACCGCTACGGCTTCGACCCCCGCTGGCCGAACTCCGACGTCTTGTCCTCGCGCCCTCGACCCGTGCATCGACGTCTTAGCGCGGGTCAGGTTGGGGCGGGTGTCTGGATTCTTCCGTTCCAGGGGTGGGGTGGTGGGGTTTTGGTGTTACGTGCGTGCTGGATCCGGCCGAAAACTTGCGCCTTCGTGTCAACGTTCCGGGTGGGTTGTGCGACTTGGATGTGTGGGCTCATTCGTTTTGGTCGTGAGGGGGACTGAGTCGTGAGTGTGGGGGAGTCGGGGATGGATGACGGGATGTGGCTGACGACGGAGCAGGCGGCGAGGCGGTTGGGGGTGAAGCGGGAGACGATCTACGCGTATACGAGCAGGGGGTTGTTGCGTAGGGCGAGTG
The DNA here is from genome assembly GCF_053598955.1 of Streptomyces sp. NPDC001056. Classification (NCBI taxonomy): domain Bacteria; kingdom Bacillati; phylum Actinomycetota; class Actinomycetes; order Kitasatosporales; family Streptomycetaceae; genus Streptomyces; species Streptomyces sp. NPDC001056. The sequence continues at coordinate 152,943 of NZ_JBSFLI010000015.1, forward strand.
ATGGTGCGCGGGGGAGCAGGTTCCGGCGGGATGACATCGAGCGTCTTGCGGCGCGGGGGCGTAAGACGCGGGAGCGGGAGGGGTCGCGGGCGGTTCTGGAGTCGGGTATCGCGTTGATCCGTAATGACCGGTTGTTCTACCGGGGGTATGACGTGTTGTTGTTGTGTGGGGGGATGGGGTTCGAGAACGTGTCGCATCTGTTGTGGGGGGCGAGTGTGGAGGCGTTGGGTGCGGTGCCGCGTCCGTGGGTGTTTCCGGAGGGGTGGCGGGGGGTCGCGGATGCGGGGCGGGGGTGTTCTGTGTTGCCGCTGGACCGGATCGTGTGTGGGTTGGCGGCGTTGTCGGGGACGGGGTGTCGCAGTGTGATCGAGGAGGAGTGCACGGGGGAGGCGGAGCGGCTGATTGCTTTCGCGGTTTACTGTGCGACGGGTTTGCTTGCGGTGGATTCGGGGGGTGTGGCGGGTGCGTTGGCGCGGGGTCTGTTGCCGGTGTCGGGGCGGGGGGTGATGCCGCCGGCTTTGGTGTCGTTGGTGGATGTGGCGTTGAATCTGGCGGCGGAGAACGGGTTGGCGGCGCCGACGGTGTGCAGTCGGATCGTGGCGTCGGTGGGTGGGGACATGAAGGCTGCTGTGCTGGCGGGGTTGTGTGCGATGCGGGGTTCGGCGCCGGGGGCGGCGGCGTATCGGGTGGAGGAGTTGCTGCGTTGTTATTACGAGAGTCCGGGGTGTGCGCGGGTGGCGAAGTTGGTGGCTTCGGATCGGCCGGTGCCGGGGATCGGGCATCTGGCGTTCCGTCAGCGGGATCCGCGGGCGGCGATCCTGTTGGAGCGGATGTCTGCGGAGTGGGCTCCTGATGCTGATCTGCCGTCGGACGGTGCGTTGCGGATGGCGGCGTTGCGTGAGGCGCTCGCGGACATTCGTGAGGCCGGGCTGGTTCCGGTGAACCTTGATTTCGCGGTGAGTGCGTTGTGTTTCGTCGCGGGGATGAGTCCGGGGGCGGGGGAGGCCTTGTTCTCGATAGCGCGGATGTCGGGGTGGGTGGCTCATCTGCTGGAGCAGTTGGGTCAGAACACCAACTTCCGTATGCAGTTCGTGTATACGGGGCCGGTCCTGCGTGGCAGCAACGGCTGATCTGTTGCCTGCCCGGGGGCGCCGCCACCTGTGGCCGGCGGCGCCCCGGGGCGACCGCAGCACCCCGCGCACGGCTCCACCACCCCTGTCCTTGCGATACCCCCGCAGCCCCAGCGTCGTGGAGGCGGCGCGTGTCCTGCCGTAGCGGTGTCGCGTGCCCTCACCAGCGCAAGCCGCCGTTCACCTCCAGCACATGGCCGTTGACGTAGGAGGCGTCCGGGCTGATCAGATAGCGGACCGCGGCGGCGACCTCGTCGCCGGTGCCCAGGCGGGGCGTGGCCAGTTTGGCCTCGTAGGCGGGCCAGACCGCGGTGTTGGCGCTCAGCCGGCGACCCATACCCGCGTCGATGAAACCGGGGGAGACGCAGTTGGCGGTGATGCCCTGGGCGGCCACCTCCAGAGCGAGGACCCGGGTGAACATCTCCAGGGCGGCCTTGGAGGCCGCGTACGAGGAGGCACCGGGGGCCGGGCGTACCGCCAGCGCGGAGGACAGGGTGATGATCCGGCCCTGGGGGGACTTCTCCAGATGGGGGAGGGCTGCGGAGACACAGGAGAAGGTGCCGGTGAGGTTGGTGTCGATCACCGTCGTCCAGTCGTCGTGGGAGAGCGCCCGTACCGGCCCGGGGCGGCTGGTGCCCGCGTTGGCCACCAGGATGTCGATGCCGCCGAAGCGGTCGGCTGCGGCCGCCATCAGCGTGTGCACCGAGTCCGGGTCCCGTACGTCCAGCGGATGGAAGTGCGCTCCCGGCAGAGGGGACCCGGCCGGTTTGCGGGCCGCGTACATCACTTGGCAGCCGTCGTTCACCAGCGCCTTCGCCACGGCCAGGCCGAGGCCCGTCGTACCGCCCGTGACCACTGCGGACTTCCCGTTCGGCTTCATGGACACGACGCTAGGGAGCACCGCAAGAGGTCCGCTGGAGCGGGCTCGTGCCGGGCTCCAGCGGGGGCGGTCATCCTCGGGTGATGATCCTTGTGACTGGGGCCTCCGGAACGGTGGGCCGTGCACTGGTGGCACAACTGCTGCGGGACGGGCGGAAGGTGCGCGTCCTGACCCGGAATCCGGGACGGGTGTCCTTCCCGGACGGTGTCGAGATCGTCCAGGGGGACCTAGGGATTCCCTCGACGCTGACGGCCGCCGTCGCCGGCGTCACGTCCGTGTTCCTGTCCGGTGTGGGGCACCAACGCGCCGTCCACGACCGGAACGTGGTGACGGCGGCGCGCGGTGCCGCGGTCGAGCACGTCGTTCAGCTGTCGTCCCTCGCGGTCGAGGAGGACCACACGGGAGCCGAGGCCGCCCGGGTGCTCGCCGGCTGGCATGCCGCCGGGGAGGCCGCCCTGACGGACTCCGGCCTGCCCTGGACGATCCTGCGGCCCAACGGCTTCATGTCCAACGCGCTGCAGTGGGCCCGTCCGATCGCCGCCGGTGAGACCGTGATCCGAGCCCCCTTCGGCCGGCTCGCCTCGACGCCGGTCGATCCGCGTGACCTCGCGGCCGTCGCCGCGGTGGCCCTGGCCCGGCCGGGGCGGGGCGAGATCCACCGGGTGACCGGGCCGGAGCCCATCACGCCGGCCGGACAGGTGCGGGTGCTCGGTGAACTCCTCGGACTGCCGCTGCGGTTCGCCGAGCAGCCCCTCGACGAGGCCCGGCGGGCCCTGGCGCGCGTGATGCCGGCGGACACGGCCGACGCGGTCCTGGCGGCCCGTGCCCACGCCGACCTCGCGGTCCGTACAGCCGTGCATCCGACGGTCGCCGAACTCACCGGGCGGCCCGCCCGTTCGTTCGCCGAGTGGGCCGCCGATCACGCGGCGTCGTTCCGCTGAGCCCGTTCCGGTTCAGGCCAGGCAGCGCAGGGGGCGGCCCCCGTTGTACTCCACCATCTCCCGGAAGACCGGCGCCGACGGCAGATGGGCGCCGAGGACACCGCCCGCCGCCTCCTGGAACGCCCGGTGCAGGTTCGCCACGAGGCGTTCGGGATCGCGCAGCCCGGCATACGGGCCGGGGCCGGCCTCCCGGGCGGCCTCCAGCGGGGACAGCCCCGACTTCACGGCCTCGGCGGCGACCTCGCGCGTCCACAGCAGGCAGGCCTCGGTCTGCGCGAACACCTCCGGGCCGGTCACCTCCCCGTGACCGCCGACCACCGTCCGCGGTTCGAGGGCCCGCAGCCGGCGCAGGGCCCGCAGCGTGCCCTCCAGCGAACCCATGAGGACGAACGGCGCGCACCCCGGCATCACCACGTCCCCGGTGAACAGCACCCGGGCGTCCGGCAGCCAGCCGATCACGTCGTTCGTGGTGTGGGCCGGGCCGACGTGCCGCAACTGAAGCGGCCGGTCCGCCACATGGACGGTGAGCCGGTCCTCGAAGGTGAGCGACGGCAGCACCAGGTCCAGGTCGCCCCAGTCCACCTCGGGCCACACCGCGCGCAGCGCCGCTCCCCTCGTCTCCATCTCGCCGCGAGCCTCTCGATGGGCCACCACGGTGGCGCCCGGGAAGGCGGCGTTGCCGAACGTGTGGTCGCCGTGGTGGTGGGTGTTGACGACGATGTCGGGCGCCGCGGCGACCGAGGTGACGGCGGCGTGCAGGGCCCGCGCGCGTGCTTCGGTGGCGGCGGTGTCGATCACCGCCGTACGGCCCGCGGAGCTGACGACGCCCGCGTTGCTGACGCACCAGCCCCCGTCCGGCTGCACATACGCGTACACCCCGTCCGCGACCTCACGCAGATACGGTTCAGCCGGCATGGTCCGCCACCACCGCGCACAGGTGCGGGTCGCCGGTGGAGACCTTCCCGACCCGCACGGCCGAGCGGAACTCCTCCTTGGCGGTGGCGGCACGGAAGGCGGCCTCGTCCTGCCACTCGGCGATGTTGAAATACACCGCGGGATCGTCCGTGGACCGCACCAGGCGGTAGCCGATGAAGCCGGGCTGCGCCGCGAAGTGCGCGGCGACCCGCGCGTAGATGGCCTCCAACTCCTCGGGCCGGCCGTGCAGATGGAGCTTGTTCACGAAAACAACCATGGCGCTCAGAGTCGGCCGCGAGGTTGGAGTCCCCCTATAGCCCGGGTGGAGGCGGCTCTGGTCGGTCTCGGGTGGGTCTCCAGACCGCGTTGCCAGCATGGCTGGCGACCGGGCAGGCAGAGGAAGGACCGGCAGAGATGACCAGTTCACGTCGGAGGGTTGTGGTCACCGGGATGGAGGTGATCGCACCCGGCCAGAGCGGCACCAAGGCGTTCTGGCAACTTCTCACCGAGGGACGCACCGCGACCCGGCTCATCACCGGTTTCGATCCCTCTCCGTTCAGGTCGAGGGTGGCCGCGGAGTGCGACTTCGATCCCGCCGCGCACGGCCTCACCCCGCGGGAGATCCGCCGGATGGACAGGGCCGCGCAGTTCGCCGTGGTGGCCGCCCGCGGAGCGGTCGCCGAGTCCGGCGTAGGCCTCGACACCGAGGACCCGGCACGGATCGGGGCGGTCGTCGGCAGCGCGGTGGGCTGCACCATGAGCCTGGAGCGCGAGTACGTGGTGGTCAGCGACACCGGCCGGGAGTGGCTGGTGGACCCGGAGTACGCGGTGCGCCATCTCTACGACTATCTGGTCCCCAGCTCGCTGGCGGCCGAGGTCGCCTGGGCGGTGGGCGCCGAGGGGCCGGTCACGGTGGTCTCCACCGGCTGCACCTCCGGCATCGACGCGGTGGGCCACGCCGTCGACCTCGTCCGCGAGGGCTCGGCCGACGTGATGGTCGCCGGGGCCTGCGACGCCCCGATCTCCCCGATCACCCTGGCCTGCTTCGACGCGATCAAGGCCACCACCCCGCGCAACGACGACCCCGAGCACGCCTCGCGCCCCTTCGACCGCTCACGCGACGGATTCGTCCTCGGGGAGGGCGCGGCGATGTTCGTGCTGGAGGAGCGCGGACACGCGCTGCGCCGCGGCGCACCCGTGCTGGCGGAGATCAGCGGGTACGCCTCCCGGTGCAACGCCTACCACATGACCGGACTGCGCCCGGACGGGAAGGAGATGTCCGAGGCGATCCGCGCCGCCCTCGACGAGGGCCGAGTCCCGGTGGAATCCATCGACTACGTCAACGCGCACGGGTCGGGAACCCGGCAGAACGACCGTCACGAGACCGCCGCCATCAAACGCGCCCTGGGCGAGCACGCCCGGCGCGTACCGGTCAGCTCCATCAAGTCGATGATCGGGCACTCGCTGGGTGCGATCGGCTCGATAGAGATCGCGGCGAGCGTGCTGGCCCTCCAGCATCACGTGGTGCCGCCCACGGCCAATCTGCACACGGCCGACCCGGAGTGTGATCTGGACTACGTACCGCTGACCGCGCGCGATCACCGCACCGACACCGTGCTCACCGTCGGCAGCGGTTTCGGCGGCTTCCAGAGCGCCATGGTCCTCACCACGCCGGAGGCGGCATGAGGCCGGTCGTCGACGGGCTGGGCATCGTCTCGCCCAACGGCCTGGGCACCGAGAACTACTGGGCGGCCACGCTGGAGGGCAGGAGCGGCATCCGACGCGTCACCCGCTTCGACCCCGGACGCTATCCGGCGCGGCTGGCGGGCGAGGTGCGGGGCTTCGACCCCGCCGAGCACCTGTCCTCCCGGCTCCTGCCGCAGACCGACCAGATGACGCGACTCGCCCTCGTGGCCTCCGACTGGGCGCTCGCCGACGCCGGTGTGGATCCGGCCGAGCTGCCCGAGTACGGGGCCGGTGTGCTCACCGCGAGCGCATCGGGCGGCTTCGACTTCGGCCAGCGCGAGTTGGAGAAGCTGTGGAGCAAGGGCAGCGAGCATGTCAGCGCGTACCAGTCCTTCGCCTGGTTCTACGCCGTCAACACCGGCCAGATCTCCATCAGGCACGGGCTGCGTGGCGCCGGGGGTGTGCTGGTCGGCGACCAGGCCGGCGGTCTGGACGCGGTGGCCCAGGCGCGGCGCAACCTGCGCAAGGGCGCGGTCGCGATGCTCACCGGGGGTGTCGACTCGGCACTGTGCCCCTGGGGCTGGGTGGCGCAGCTCGCCAGCCGCGAGCTGTCCACCGTGCAGCGTCCGCGGGCAGCGTTCCTGCCCTTCGACGTGGCGGCCTGTGGCCACGTACCGGGAGAGGGCGGAGCGATCCTCTACCTGACCACCGCCGAGCGGGCCCGGCACCCGTACGGGGAGATCGCCGGGTACGGCACGGCCTTCGACCCGCCGCCGGACAGCGGCCGCCCGTCCGCCCTGGGGCGCGCCGTTCGACTCGCCCTGGCGGACGCGGAGATCACGCCCGCCGACGTGGACGTCGTCTTCGCCGACGGGGCGGGGCGGGCGGAGGCCGACGCGGCGGAGGCCGCGGCCGTCAACGCGGTCTTCGGACCGGGCGCGGTGCCGGTGACCGTGCCGAAGACCATGACCGGCCGCCTGTACTCCGGCGGCGCGGCCCTCGACCTGGCGACCGCGCTGCTCGCCCTGCGCGACCAGGTGATCCCCCCGACCATCAACGTCACCCGACCCGACCCCCGGCACCGGCTCGACCTGGTCACCGGCGGACCCCGGCAGGCGCGGCTGCGTGTCGCACTGGTGCTGGCGCGCGGCCACGGCGGTTTCAACTCCGCCATGGTCGTGCGACGAGTAGAAGGAAACCACTGATGCGTGAAGTGACGATCGACGACCTCAGGCAACTGCTGCGCACGGCCGCCGGGGAGAGCGAGGCGGACCTCGACGGGGACATCCTCGACATGGAGTTCGAGAACCTCGGCTACGACTCGCTGGCCCTGCTGGAGACCGCCAGCCTCATCGAACGCCACCACGGCGTGAAGGTGGCCGACGACATCGCCGGCGCACGTACTCCCCGGGAGTTCCTCGGTCGCGTCAACCAGCCCCTGGCCGACGCGCCGTGACGGGCATCGGCACCGTCCCCGACCGGGCGGATCAGGCGGTCACCCGGGGGAAGACGGCCGGTCGGCTGCGCCGTGCCGGCCGCCGGGCCCCGGTCCACGGCCCCCGACGGGAGCGGGCGCGGCAGGCGGACCCCGGGTGCGGGCACCGTCACCGGCCGACGACGCTGGTCGGCGGCGGCTCGTCCGGCCCCGTCGCCCGGCCGGTGCGCGAGCCGGGCCCACGGGAGTTCGGCGACGTGCCGGCCCGCTCCGAGCGGCCGGCCCGGGCGCGGGCCGCCACCGGTCCGGACGAGGCGGTGCCGGCCGGGTCGGCGGAGACCGGCGGCCGGCCCGTGGTCGTGGCCGTGACGGACCTCGGCTTCCCCCGGGCGATCGGCGAGGCAACGGGCCCCCGCCCGTGCCGCCCCCCGGCGCGCTGGTCCGCGGACGCCACGAACGCGTTTTCGCCGACGGGGTGTGATCGCCGGTGAGTGACCGTGATGACGGACTGCGCCGCTTGGCGCGGGAGCTGGCCGAGCTGGTCGCCGAGCTGGCGGCCGGGGTACCGGGGCCGATAGCGAGGGGGGCACCGCGGACCGGCGAGCAGGCGGGCGGGGTGACGTGGGCCCGCGCCGTCGGGGGCGTGGGCGCCACGGACCGTCCGGCCGTCGCCGTGCGGCAGGCCGCGGCCAAGGCGGCGACCCCTTCCGCGCACGAGGTCACCGCCCCGATCTTCGGCACCTTCCACGGCGCCGCGGGCCCGGGGGTGCCGCCGTTCGTCAAGGTCGGCGAACGGGTGGAGAAGGACCAGCAGATCGGCGTCGTCGAGGCGATGAGGCTCACCGCCCCCGTGCTGTCCCCCTGGCCCGGAGAGGTCGCCGCGGTGGTGGCCGCCGACGGCGAGAGCGTGGAGTTCGGCCAGGTGCTGGTGCTGATACGGGCACATCAAGTGGAGGGCGCATGACGTTCCGCAAGGTGCCCATCGCCCATCGCGGGAAGGTTGCCCCGCAAATGGTCCTCGACCGTGGATCACCGGAGGTCGTCCATGCCGACGGGGTGGTGCACGCCGCCCAGCCCCGCCGCGGCCGTCCGCACGCGGCGCCACGCACCGGCGCCGACGCGCTCCGGCCCGGCCGCGGACTCCGGAGGACGTCCGGCGAAAAGGCCGCGCCCCGCTCCCCGGCCGCGGCGTCCGGACTCCCCGTACCGCCGGGCGGCGACGGCGCCGTCAGCGGTCCCGCCCTGGCCGGGTTCGGGGTCGCGCGCACCGGCGTGACGGCCACCGTCCCGCTGCCGGGCCGACTGCCGGGCCGCCCCGCCTTCGGGGCCGGGGAGCGCACCACCCAGTTCGTCACGGACCTGCTGACCCACGATCGGGCGGCCTGACGCGAGGAGACCCATGAATCCGACACAGTCCCGCACGGCCCTGGTGACCGGTGCCACCAGCGGTATCGGGCTCGCCATCACCAAGACGCTCGCCGAGCAGGGCCACCGCGTGTACGTGTGCGCCCGCGGCGGGGGCGACGTCGACCGCACGGTCAAGGAACTGCGCGCCGCCGGCCACGACGTGGACGGCACCGGCTGCGACGTCCGCGAGCCGGAGGAGGTACGCGCACTCGTCGCGGCGGCCGTCGCCCGCTTCGGCCCGGTGGAGATCGCCGTCAACAACGCCGGGCGCAGCGGGGGCGGGATCACCGCCGAGATCCCCGACGAGCTCTGGAGCGACGTCATGCGCACCAATCTGGACAGCGTGTTCTTCACGACCAAGGCCGTCCTGGCCGACGGCGGCATGCGGGAGAACGGCTGGGGGCGGCTCATCAACATCGCCTCCACCGGAGGCAAGCAGGGCGTCGTGCTCGGCGCCCCGTACTCGGCGTCCAAGCACGGCGTCGTGGGCTTCAGCAAGGCGCTCGGCCTGGAGCTGGCCAAGACCGGCATCACCGTCAACGCGGTCTGCCCCGGCTATGTGGAGACCCCTATGGCGGCGCGGGTCCGCGAGGGCTACGCCGCGGCCTGGGACACCACCGAGGACGACGTGCTGCGACGCTTCGAGGCGAAGATCCCGCTCGGCCGCTACTCCACTCCCGAGGAGGTGGCGGGCCTGGTCGGCTATCTGACCACCGACGCGGCCGCCCCCATCACAGCCCAGGCGATCAACGTCTGCGGCGGTCTCGGCACCTACTGATCGGACGGGAGACGTCATGGCAGCACCCCGAGTGCACCACACCCTGCACGAGACGGAGGTCGCGGCGCCCGCCGAACTCGTCTACGCCCTGGTCGCCGACGTGACGGCCTGGCCGCGGATCTTCCCGCCGACCGTGCACGCCGAGGTCGCGGAGCGGACCGGCGGGCAGCAGCGCATCCTCATCTGGGCGACGGCAGGCGAGACGGTCAAGCACTGGACCTCGCGCCGCATCCTCGATCCGGGCGCGCTCCGCGTGGAGTTCCGGCAGGAGGTCTCCCAGCATCCGGTCGCCTCCATGGGCGGTGCCTGGGAGATCACTGCCACGGGCGACGGCACCAGCAGGGTGGCGCTCGCGCACGACTACACGGCGGTCGGTGGCACCCCGGACAACGAGGCGTGGATCGCGGCCGCGGTCGAACGCAACAGCACCGCGGAACTCGCCGCGCTCAAGGCGAATGCCGAATCCGAGTCCGCCGCCGGCCTGGTCCTGTCGTTCCAGGACGAGCTGGCCGTACACGGCCAGGCCAAGGATCTCTTCGACTTCGTCGACCAGGCGGGACTGTGGGCCGAACGTCTGCCGCACGTCGACCGGGTCGCCCTCGTCGAGGAGGCCCCCGGTGTCCAGCGCCTGAGCATGGACACCCTGACCGCCGACGGTGCCACCCACACCACCGAGTCGGTCCGGCTCTGCTTCCCGCACGAGCGGATCGTCTACAAGCAGCTCAAGGTACCCGCGCTGATGAAGGTGCACACCGGCGCGTGGACCTTCACCGACACGGGGGACGGAGCCGTCATCACCTCCGCCCACACCGTCGTACTGAATCCGGACGCCGTCCCCAGGGTGCTCGGCGCCGACGCCACCCTGTCCGACGCCCGGGACTTCGTGCGCGCGGCGCTCGGCCGCAACAGCACCACCACCATGCGCCATGCCAAGGACTACGCGGAAGGGAACGCCTCGACATGACCGAGACCCGGACACCGCCACCCGCCACCCGCACCCCCGCCACACCCGAACAGTTCGTCTCCGTCCAGCACTTCCTCAACCGGCAGATGCAGTTGCTCGACGACGGCCGCGCCGCGGACTGGGCCGCCACCTTCACCGAGGACGGCGTCTTCGCCCAGGACACCCGGCCGGAGGGCAGGCGCGGCCGCGCGGTCCTCGCCGAACGCATGGAGCACCACGCGGGCGTGCTCGCCGCGCGTGGGCTGACACGGCGTCACTGGATCGGCATGCTGAGCGTCGAGCGGAGCGAGGACGGCGAGGACCAGGGCCAGGTGCGGGCCCGCTACTACGCGATCGTCGTCGACACCCCCGCGGACGGCGAGGCTGCCCTGCACCTGAGTACCGTCTGCGACGACGTGCTGGTCCCGGACGGCGACGGCTGGCTGGTCGCGCACCGCTACATCCACCATGACAATCACCGGCCCTGAACTCGGCCTGCGGCTGCGGGAGTTCTACACCCGTCAGTACGGGCTGATCGACAGCGGCGCGGCCGAGGAGTGTGCCGCGACCTTCGCTGCCGACGCCACGCTGGTCCGCAACGCGGGGTCCGCGCGCATGCGGGCCGCGGAAGCCTCCCCGGTCCACCGGGGCCGCGACGGCATCGCCCGGGCTCTGGCGCGCACCGTGCGGCGCCGGGCCCGCGCGGGCGTCGTCCGCCGCCACTTCGTGGGCCCTCTCACGTACGAGCGCACCGATGCCGCCACCGTGCGCACCCGCTACTACCTGCTGGTCGTCGACACCGGCGCGGACGGTCCGCACCTGCGCAGCAGCTGTGTGGTGCGAGATGTGCTGACCGGACCCGACGGCCGCTGGCTGACCCGCCACCGCACCATCGACCACGACGAAACAGCCGCCCTCGCGACGAAAGGCAATCAGAGATGACTTCCAGCCCGGGGCCGGAGGCGGTCCTGCGGATCGCGTCCGGCGTGCGCCAGGCCCAGGTCCTGTTCACCTCTCTCGAACTCGGCGTCTTCGACGTGCTCGCCGAAGGGCCGCTGTCCGCCGACGAGTTGGCGGAGCGGCGCAGCCTGCACCCGCGGGCGGTACGGGACCTGCTGGCGGCGCTGCACGCGCTCGGCCTGCTGGAGCGTGACTTCGGCGGGTACCGCCTCGCCCCGGCCGCCGACACCTACCTGGTCCGCGGCCGCCCGGCCCATCTGGGCGGCTTCCTCGCCTTCCTCGACGGGGTGCTGCACCCGGCCTGGCGGGGGCTCACCCAGAGCGTGCGTACCGGACAGGCGGTGCGGACCGGTGATCCCTACGACGGCCTGTACGACTCCGCAGCCGACCGGGACGGGTTCCTCGACGCGATGGACGTGCTCAACTCCCCGCTCGCCGCCCAGCTCGCGGAGTACGACTGGCACTGCTACCGCTCGTTCGTCGACGTGGGCGGCGCGCGCGGCAACCTGGCCGCGCAGATCGCCAAGGCCCACCCGAACCTGGACGCCCAGGTCTTCGATCTGCCGGGACTGAGCCCCGCGTTCGACCGGCACATGGCCGCGCTGGGGCTCACCGGCGCCGTGTCGTTCACCGCCGGCGACTTCTTCGCCGATCCGCTGCCCGCGGCCGACGTGGTGATCTTCGGGCATGTGCTGCACAACTGGCCCGAGGAGCGGCGGGACGTGCTTCTGGCCAAGGCGTACGAGGCGGTCAGCGCCGGGGGAGCGGTGCTGGTCTACGACCCCATGATCGACGAGCATCGGCCCCAGCTTCCCAACGTGCTGGCCAGCCTCAACATGCTCGTCTGGTCCGAGGGAGGGTCGGAGTACCCGGTCGGGGACCTGCGCGCCCGCCTGTTCGCCGCCGGGTTCGCCACCGTCACCGCGAGCCCGATCGGTGCGACGGGCACGCTGGTCGCCGCCCGGAAGGCCGCCTGATGGGCGACGTCGGCACGGACCGGTTCCGGGAGATCTTCCGGGCCTTTCCCACCGGGCTCACCGTCGTCACCTGCGTGGACGAGAACGCGGTGCCGCACGGGATGACCTGCAACGCGGTGAGCGCCGTATCGCTGCGCCCGGCGCTGCTGCTGGTCTGCCTCGACGAACGTGCCCGCACCCTGGGCGCCATTCGCGGCTCGGGTGCCTTCGCGGTGAACTTCCTGGCGGAGGGCGCCGAGGCCATCGCCGAACTGTTCGCGGGCAAGGGCGACGCCAAGTTCGCGGGCCTGTCCTGGGACATGGGGCCGGCCATGAGTCCGATCCTCCCGGAGTGGACCGCGGCCTATGCGGCCTGCCGGGTGGTGCGGGAGATCGAGGCGGGCGACCACTCCGTGCTGCTCGGCCGGGTCGTGGCGGGCGCGGCGTCCGGCCGTCCGCCGCTGCTCTACAACTCAGCAGCCTCTCTGCCGACCGAAAGGACCACCTCATGAAATTCGGAATCAATATCTTTCCCACCGCGGGTCCCGAGGACAAGAGTGCCGCCAGTCATTTCGCCGACAGCCTCCGGTTGGCGGAACTCGCGGAGGAGCTGGAATTCGATCACGTGAAGACCGTCGAGCACTATTTCGCCCGATACGGCGGGTACAGTCCTGACCCGGTCACCTTTCTCGCTGCGGTTGCGGCCCGCACCAGGCGAATCCGTCTGGTCACGGGTGCGGTCATCCCCGCATTCACCCACCCGGTGAAACTCGCGGGCAAGCTCGCCATGCTCGACAACATCTCCCAGGGCCGCCTGGACGTCGGTTTCGGGCGGGCCTTCCTCCCTGAGGAATTCGCGGCGTTCGGGATTCCGCTCGACGAGAGCAGGCCCAGGTTCGAGGAAGGCGTCGAGGCCTGCCGCCGGCTGTGGGCGCAGGAGAACGTGACCTGGAAGGGGCGCTTCCACAGCTTCGGCCCCGTCACCCTGCTGCCCAGGCCGTACCAGCGCCCGCACCCGCCGATCCTGGTCGCCACGGCGGTTTCGCCGGAGTCGTGCGCTGCCGCGGGCCGCGCCGGACACGGCCTCATGATGGTGCCGTCGATCAACAGCGCCGACAAGGTGCGCGAGATGCTCGCGCTCTACCGCAAGGCGTGGTCGGACGCGGGGCACGGCCCGTCCGAGGGCGCGGTGCACATGACCTACAACTGCTACGTCGCCGAGGACCGGGCGGAGGCGGTACGGCTCGGCAGGGCCTACAGCGAGTTCACCGGTCGCGCGCTGGCGGAGGCGGTGGCTTCCTGGAGCACCACGCGCAGCTCCGGCTACCAGGGGTACGAGAAGATCCCCGAACGGGCGGGCCGCGCGGACTTCGACCGCCAGCTCGCCGAGCACAAGGTCCTGGTCGGCGACCCCGATCAGGTGCTGGAGTCGCTCGGACAGATCAAAGCCCTGTTCGGGGACGTCACGATCAGTCTTCAGGTCATCTCCGGGAACCAGCCGGCGGCGGAATCGGAGCGGACGATGCGCCTGTTCGCCGAGCATGTCACGCCGTACGCCCCCTGACCCGGCGGCCTGCCTCGCCCCTTGTAATAGACACCCAAAGGGTTAGACTTCGGAGTCCAACAGGCGATCCAGGGGCGAGGAGCACCGTGGGCGAAGCGACCGTGCCGCGCGGACTACCGGCCAAGCGGGCTGCCGTCATGGCGGCGGCCGAGGAGGCGTTCATCCAGGACGGTTTCAGTGGTGCGAGCCTGGACAAGATCGCCGCCAGCGCGGGCGTCTCCAAGCAGACGATCTACAACCACTTCAGCGACAAGCGGGGCCTGTTCCTCGCGGTCGTCGAGGCCGCGAGAATCGAGGTCGACGCCCAGTCCTCGGTGGACGACTCGCTGCTGCGTACACCGGACCGCCTGGAGGAAGACCTCACCGCCGTGGGGCGGCAACTGCTCCAGGTGCTGCTCGACGAGCGGCTGTCCGCGCTGCGCCGCCTGCTGATCACGGAGGTGGCTCGCCATCCCGAACTCGGCGACCGCTGCGGAGGGTCGGGCGGCGGCACGGTCCCCCGGGCGGTCGAGTGGCTGACCCTGCGCCTGGCGGTGCTCACCGTGAGCGGTGTCCTGGCCGTGGCGGATCCGGAGGAGGCGGCTTCTCAATTCGTGGCGCTCCTCTCCTTTCCGGGACAGCAGCTTACTTCTTACGGAACCAGGCGGCTGAGCGATGAAGAGATCGAAAAGCTGGCCACCTCGGCAGCCACATTCTTCCTGCGCGCCTACCGGGCCGCTCCGGTGGATTAATGCCTCCGGCATAGGCCCGAATGCTTGGCGAAGCGTTATGCGTAATCGATAGCTGCTTCACCGGACCGTAACCTCCAGGAGGCTTGACACCCCACTGGAAATATTGCTCCCATTGGCTCACGGACGTTTCAGTGCTGGGCTTCCGATGGGGGATAGCATGCGCTACGGAATACTCGGTCCGCTCCATGTCTCATCTCGTGAGGCGATTCACGTTCCAACGGCTCCCAAGCAGCGAAAACTCCTCTCCCTGCTGTTACTCAACGCGGGGCGGATGGTTCCGGTTTCCGACTGCGTGGAAGAGCTCTGGGGGTATTCGCCGCCGAGTAGCGCGGTGCCCACACTGCAGACGTATGTGATGCAGTTACGCCGGCTGCTGAAAGAGGGGGCCGATCCACGCCTGCCGGCCGCCGAGCGGCTGGTCACCCGTGACCGCGGATACGAACTGGTCATGGAGGAGGATGAGCTCGACCGGCTGGTCTTCCGCAAGCTGCGGGCTCGGGGCCTGGCCGCCCTGGACGCCGGCGACGACTGTGCGGCCTCCCGCCTGCTCGGCGAGGCGCTGGCGCTGTGGCGGGGGCCCGCGCTCAGCGACGTGCAGCACGGTCCGCTTCTTGCCGTCCAGACCACCGGCATGAACGAGTGCCGCCTCCAGGTGACCCAGCAGCGCATCGAGGCGGATCTGCGCCTCGGGCGCCACCATGACCTCATCAGCGAGCTGAGCGTGCTGACCGGCGCGCATCCGGTGAACGAGAACCTCTACTACCTGTTCATGGTCGCCCTGTACCAGGTGGGCCGGAAGGTGGACGCCCTCGGCGTCTACCACCAACTGCGCCGCATCCTGAGCGACGAACTCGGCCTCGGCCCGTCCCCGCAGATCGGCAGGCTGCACGAGCTGTTGCTCGCGGACAAGTTCGAGCTGAATCGGGCCGGCCGCCTCCCCGTGCGCTGAGGCCTGCTCCTCGTCCCGCTCCCCATGGGCCGCGAGCCCATGGAGCGGGTTGTCATGTGCGCGTCCAATCGCGAATGGGCTAACCCGGTTGACTTGATGGACTGAGCTGCCCAATACTTTGGACCCACAGTCCAAAAGATTGGGAGACTTTGGTGACTTCTCCGTCGGCCCCATCGTTACGAGCCCCTGGCTGGGCCGTGCTGAGCCTGTTGTGCCTCGGCCAGCTCATGGTCGTCGTCGACGTCTCGATCGTGAACGTCGCGCTGCCCGCCATCCGCTCCGACCTCGGCTTCAGCCAGGTCGGGCTGCAGTGGGTGGTCAATTCCTACGCTCTGACCTACTCGGGCTTCCTGCTGCTGGGCGGGCGCGCGGCCGACCTCTTCGGCCGCCGTCGCGTCTTCGTCGCCGGACTCGCCCTCTTCGTCCTCGCCTCTCTCGCCGGTGCCGTCGCCCAGGACCCGACGATGCTGGTCATCGCCCGTTCGGTGCAGGGCCTGGGAGGCGCGATCCTCTCCCCGGCGACCCTGACCCTCGTCACCACGACCTTCGTCGGGCCGGCGCGGCCCAAGGCGATGGCGGCATGGAGCGCGGTCGCGGGCGGCGGCGCCGCCGTCGGCTCGGTGCTCGGCGGCGTCCTGACCCAACTCGTCGACTGGCGCTGGATCCTGTGGGTCAACATCCCGATCGGTCTGCTGACCATCGTCGGCGCCTACACCCTGCTGCACGAGAGCCGCGCCGACGCGGCCAAGTCGCGGCTCGACGTGTTCGGCTCCCTGCTGGTCACCGCCGGCCTGATGGCCATGGTCTACGGCACGGTCCAGTCCCCGACCAAGGGCTGGGGGGCGATCGAGACCCTGGCGCCGCTCATCGGCGGCGCGGTACTCCTGGTCTGGTTCGTCGTGCACGAGGCACGGGTGGCCGCCGAACCCCTCATGCCGCTGGGCTTCTTCAAGGTCCGCCCGGTCACGGTCGCCAACCTCACCATGCTGTGGCTGGGGTGCGCGGTGATCGCCCACTTCTTCTTCCTGTCCCTCTACATGCAGAACGTGCTGAAGTACGGGGCGCTGGACGCGGGCCTGGCCTTCCTGCCGGGATCCGCGGCCATGACCATCGGCGCCTACAGCGGTCCGGCCCTGATGAAGCGCGTCGACCCCCGGCTGCTCATCGCGGGCGGCCCGGTGCTCGTCGTCGCCGGCCTGGTCTGGCTGTCGTTCATCCCCGCCGACGGCACCTATCTCACGAACCTGTTCGTGCCGATGCTGCTGGTCACCTTCGGAACCGGGGTGGCGATGATGCCGATCAGCTTCTCCGCGATGACCGGCATCGCGCCGGAGGAAGCGGGGCTGGCCTCTGGCGTCATCAACACCACCCGGCAGGTGGGCGGCGCGATCGGGCTGGCGGTCCTGGCCACCGTCGCGGCGTCCCAGACCGTCGGCGCCGGCACCGCGGGCCTCGTCAAGGGCTACCAGGCGGCGTTCCTCACCGGGGCGTTCTTCGCCGTCCTGGCCGTGCTGACGGCCCTGTTCATGCCGAAGGCCCAGGCGCCGTCCGCGCCGCCCGCGGCCGAACCCGCGAAGAGTGCCGATGCCGGTACCGCAACAGCGTGACCCGGATGTGACCCGGGAGCGGTTGCGGACGTGGCTGGCCGCCAGACTGCCCGGGAGCAGTGACCTGGAGATCGCCGAACTCACCGTTCCGCGCTCCGGATTCTCCACCGAGACACTGCTCTTCCGGGCGGCCTGGCGCACCGGCCGCGCCGCGGCCGAGGGCCGCTTCGCCGCCCGCGTCGCGAGCCGGTCGTACCGGCTGTATCCCGAACCCCGCCTCGGCATGCAGTGCCGGCTCCAGCGCATCCTGTACGGCACGGGGGCGGTGCCGGTGCCCCGCGTCCACTGGTTCGAACGCGACCCGGCCGTGCTCGGGGCCCCCTTCTACGTGATGGAACAGGTGGCCGGGCAGGTCCCTGGTGATCTGCCGTCGTACCATCGCGCGGGCTGGGTGACGGAGCTGGACGAGCCGGGACGGGCCCGCCTGTGGAACGGCGGGATCGAGGCGCTCAGCCGGCTGCACGCCCTCGATGCCCACGCCCTCAACCTCCACTTCACGGCTCTCACCGGCAGCCGGACCCCGCGCCCCGGGAGCCATCTCGACCAGCAACTCACCTACTATGAGCGGCACTTGGCGCATTTCGGCCGGGCCGAGGACCCGCTGGCGCTGCGCACCCTGGCCTGGCTGCGCGCCCACCGGCCACCGGAGCCCGCCCGCCCCAGCCTGCTCTGGGGCGACGCCCGGCTCGGAAACATCATCTTCGGCGCGGCCGGCCGACCCGCTGCCCTGCTGGACTGGGAGATGGCCTCGCTCGGCGCACCCGAGTCCGACCTGGCCTGGTTCCTGTATATGGACCGCCATCTCAGCGAGGGCATCGGCGCCGACCGGCTGCCGGGACTCCCGGGCCGCGACGAGACCGTCGCCCGCTACGAGGAACTCTCAGGCCGCACGGTCCACGACCTCGACTACTACGAGGTCTTCGCCGGATTCCGGCTGATGCTCATCACCGCGAGGCTGACCGGTCTCGTGCTGGCCCACGGCATGGTCCCGCCGGGCACGGACTTCCCGCTCGCCCGCAACACCGCGCGGCTGCTGGCTCTTACCCTCGAAGGAGTACGCCGATGAAACTCTCCGTCCTGGACCAGTCCACCGTGGCCGAGGGACGGCCGCCGGCCGAAGCGCTGCACAACACGCTGGAACTGGCGCGCCTGGCCGACCGGCTCGGCTACGAACGCTACTGGGTGGCCGAGCACCACGGCATCCCGTCCCACGCGGGCACCGCCCCGGAGATACTGGTGGCCCGGATAGCCGCCGAGACGACAGGCATCCGGGTGGGGTCCGGCGGGGTGCTCCTGACCTACTACAGCCCCATGAAGGTCGCAGAGGTCTTCCATGTGCTCCAGGCCCTGTATCCGGGCCGGATCGACCTCGGTATCGGCCGGGCCGGCGGCGCCAATCCGCTTGAGAACCGGGCGATGCGCTGGGACGCCCCGGCCGCCGCCGACGACTTCGACGCAAGGGTCAGCGCGCTCCAGCGCCATCTGCACGAGAGCTTCGCCGCCGATCACCCGTACAGCACCATCAAGGTGATGCCGACGGTGCCCGACGTGCCGCCGGTGTGGCTGCTCGGCTCCAGCGTCCGCAGCGCCGCGGCCGCGGCCGAACTCGGACTGCCGTACGCCTACGCGCACTTCATCAACCCGGCGGACACCCGGAAGGCCGTCGAGACCTACCGGGCCAGGTTCCGGGGCCCCGAGCCGCGCGTGATCGTCGGGCTCGGCATGTACTGCGGGGAGACGGACGCGCAGGCGCAGCGGATGCTGGCCAGCCATCTGCTGGTCAGGAAGCGGCTGTTCGCCGGGGACATCCGGGCCATCCCGGACGCGGACGAGGCCGTCGCCGAGCTGGCCCGCGGCCCTCATCCCCTGGCGGGCGAGCAGACCGAATGGCCCCGCTACTTCGCCGGGACGCCCGAGCGGATCCGGCATCTGGCGGGGAGCCTGGAGGAGGAGCTCGGGGTGGACGAGCTGATCGCGATGAACATGATCCACGATCACGCGGACCGGCTGCGCTGCTACGAACTGCTCGCCGAGGCCCTCGGCCTGGTGCCCCGGGCGGATCCAGCCGTCCTCCAGTAGGCCTTGACCGCCCTCCAGGGAGCCTCGACCGGTGGACGGCAGCCTGGACGGCGCCACACCAACCCGAGCCAAGCGAGGTAGACATGGCCCTGTTCGCCGTGCTGATCAACGCAACGCCGACCGGAATCAGCGCCGACGAGTTCTTCGAGCGGCTGCCGAAGGGCTACGCGTACATGAAGGGGCTGATCGAGAAGGGGACCATCAAGCACTCCTGGGTCCGCATCGGTGAGTCGGGCGGCCTGAACATCTTCGACGTGGACTCCCATGAGGAACTCCTCGGCGCGCTCTACGGCAACCCGATCAGCCCCCACCTTCAGTTCACGATCTACCCCCTGGTGGAGGTCGACGACTTCTCGCCCGACGAGATCGGCGGCTGATCACCGAGAAACTCCCGGACCGCGGTGACGAGGGCGTCGGGCGCGTCCACCCACGGGAAGTGCCCGGCGCCCGCCACGGTCAGGTGGCGGGCGTCGGGGAAGTGGCCCGCGGCCACATCCCCCACCTCCACACCCGTCAGCCCGTCCCGTTCGCCGGTGACGATCAGTACCGGCCCCTTGACCGCGGCCAACCCGTCCAGCACGGCCTGAGGGCCCGACTCGGCCGCCCAGAAGCCCGACCACGCGGTCAGCGAGAAACCGGCCAACTGGGCCTCGGCGTGCGCGCGTTGCCGCTCGTCCCAGCGGCCGTACCCGGCCGGCGTGTACCGGCTCAGCACGTCGAAGACCTGCTCGGGCGGGCTGGCCGGGCCGAGCGCGACCAGCTCCCGCGCGGCCTGCGACACCTCGGCGAACCAGACCTCGCCGCTGCGGCGCCGAAGGATCTCGGGGATGTCCCCGCCGCCCGCGCCGTACAGGTCGGGCCCGGGGCCGACCAGCACCAGTCGGCCGACCCGCTCGGGGTGTGCCGCCGCGTACGCCTGGGCCACCACCGTGCCGCTGGAGTGGGCGAGCAGGTCCAGCGTCTGTTCGCCCAGCTCCTGCCGCAGCGCCTCGATGTCCTCGGCGAGCACGGGATAGGCGTACGAGCCCGGCTCCGCGGGCGCTTGCGACGCGCCGGTTCCCCGGGCGTCGTACCGGATCAGGGTGAAGTGCTCGCTCAGACCGCCGAGATCCTCCAGGTACGCCGAGTCCCGCGGCCCGCCGGGCACGAGCACCAGCACAGGGCCCGAGCCGAGGGTTTCGTAGGAGAGCCGTGTGCCGTCGAATGCGGTGAATTCCGTCATGGCCGGGAGGCTACGGACGGACGCTGGAGGACCGATCGAGACGGGTACGGACCCCGCGCTCCTCCGATCAGACGCCCGACGGCAGCCGCTCGGTGGTGAGGACCACCCGCCCGACGAGGCCCCCCTGCTCGAACTCGGCCAGGGCGCTGCCCGCCTCGGCCAGAGGGCAGGCCGCCGCGATGTACGGCTCGATCCGCCCGGCGGCGGCGAACGCCAGCACCTCGGCGAGCATGCCCGCCAGTTCCTCGTGCCGGAGCCCGTGGAACAGGTCGACGGCGATGACCCGGCCGTCCAGAGCGGCGAGGTCGGCGCGGTGCCGGGCGGCCGGCTCGTCGCGGGTGAACCAGTTCCCGTAACTGACCAGAGCGCCCCCCTCGCGCAAAAGCCCCGCGGATTCGGCGAGGTTGGGGCCTCCGATGGGGTCGAAGACGGCGTGCACGCCGTCCGGGGCCAGCTGCGCCACGCGTGAGGGGACGTCCTCGACCCAGTGGTCGACCGGGTCGAACCGCAGCCGGGTCGTCTCGGCCAGCTGCCGAGTGCTGGACACCCCGATGACCCGGGCGCCGGCCAGATCCGCCAGCTGCACCAGGACGGTGCCCACCCAGCCGGGCGCCCCGGGCACCACCACGGTCTGGCCCGCGGCGACCCGCGCCTGACGGTGGACCATGTACCAGGCCAGCACCCCCGCGTACCCGATGCCGGCCGCGGCCACCGGCGACAGGCCCTCCGGTACCGGCACCACCGAACCGAGCGGCGCGTTGACGCCGTCCGCCCAGCCGCCCGCGCCGACGACGGCCGCCACACGCCGCCCCACCAGATCGGCCCCGGTGCCGTCCGCCCCGGCAGCGGTGACGACGCCCACGACATCGCGCCCCGGCACGAGCGGCGGCCCCACCTGGCCGGGGCAGGTCCCCCGGCGCATCAGCATGTCGTCGAAGGACACCCCGGCGGCCTCCACCCCGATGGTCACCTCGCCCGCGGCGGGCGGCTCCAGCTCCCGGCGCACGGGCCGCAGCGCGCTCGGCGGGGTCGAGGGGGCAGGGATCCATATCTGCGTGATCTGCATGCGCCGAGCTTATGAAGGACGTCTATAGAAGGGCTCGAGCGCCGCCTCCTAGCTTCGGCCGCAGTGGTCGCTCGCCGACAGACAGAGGGGATGCCCGGTGTCGTACAGATCAGTGTTGGCCGCCGTGCTGGCCGCGATGGTCCTGCTCACCGCGGCGTGTTCCCACCCCGGCGGGGCGGCGTCCGGCGACCGCGGCCTCGTCTTCGCCCTCGACACGGAACCCAGCTGCCTCGACCCCCAGGTGAGCATGGCGGACGCGACGGCATTGATCACCCGGGGCGTCGTCGACTCCCTGGTGAGCCAGGACCGCCAGGGACTGTTCCACCCCTGGCTGGCCACCCGGTGGGAGACCTCCAAGGACCTCACGACGTACACCTTCCACCTCCGCGAGGGCGTGACCTTCCACGACGGGACGCCCCTGGACGCCGCCGCGGTCAAGGCGAGCTTCGACCGGATCGTGGCCCCGGCGACCAAGTCGCTGTACGCGCGCTCGCTCATCGGCCCCTACCTCGGCTCCACGGTCCTCGACGCCCACACCGTCCGCGTCAGGCTGAGCCGGCCGTTCCAGCCTTTCCTCCAGGCCGTCAGCACCGCCTATCTCGGCATCCAGTCCCCGAAGGCGTTCACCACGTACGCCGGGTCCCTGTGCGACCACGTCGTCGGCTCCGGCCCGTACGTTTTCGACAAGCACATCCACCAGCAGCAGGTCACGCTGCACGCGAACCCGAAGTACGCCTGGGGGCCCGCGGGCGATGCCACGGGGAAGGCCCGCATTCACACGCTCACCTTCCGGTTCCTGCCGGAGGCCGCCACCCGGGTGGGGGCGCTGCGGAGCGGACAGGTCGACGGCATCTCGCCCGTCCCGACGCCGGACGTCCCCGCGGTCACCGCCGACAGCTCGCTCAGGCTGGTCAGGACCGAGGCGCAGGGCGCGAGTTACGGGCTCTACCTCAACACTGCCCGCGCCCCGTTCGACGATCGCAGGGTGCGGCAGGCGTTCCAGCGCTCCCTCGACGTGGACACGCTCGTCCGATCGGTCTACGGCGGCACCTTCCAGCGCGCGTGGAGCATCCTCACCCCGTCCAGTCGGAACTACGACGCCAAGACACAGGGCAGTTGGTCCTACGACCTCGCCGCCGCCGGCCGACTTCTCGACGAGGCGGGCTGGACCGGCCGGGACTCGGCCGGCTACCGCACCAAGGACGGCAGGCGACTGCGCGTCATCTGGCCGGCGACCCAGGCACAGCTGGACGCCCAGCAGCGCGGTGTGCTCGGGCAGGGAATCCAGGCGGCGGCGAAGAAGGCCGGCATCGAGGTCGTCCGGCCCGTCCTCCAGAACGGCCCGCTCTACGAGGCCGCGGCGAAGGGCACGTACGACATCCTCGACCAGTCCTGGGGCCGCGCCGACCCCGACATCCTGCGCACCTTCCTGGACTCGAAGAGCCTGCCCATGGCCGGGCAGAACATGAGCCGGCTCCAGGAGCCGCAAGTGGACCGGTGGGTCGACGGCGCGGTGACCACCGCCGACGAGCGGGAACGCGACAGGGACTACGCGCAGGCACAGGAGTGGGTGATCCAACAGGCCACGGTGGTACCGGTGTTCGTGCCCGCCTACCTCGTCGCCACGCGCAAGGACGTGCACGGTCTCACCGCCGACCCCGCCGGGTTCCCCCGGTTCGAGCACGCGTGGATCGCCGGATGAGCGCGCGCGGGGCGAGCGCGCTGCGCTGGGCGGTCCGCAAGGGCGTCAGCGCCCTGGCCGTCCTGCTCGGCGCCGCCACGCTCTCCTTCGTCGCCATGCAGCTCATCCCGGGCGACCCGGCGCGCGCCCTGGTCGGCAGCGCGCCCGCCACCCCCGAGACGATGGCCGCCGTGCGCCACGAGATGGGGCTCGACCTGCCGCTGCCGCTGCGTTACCTGCACTACCTGGGCAGGCTCGCCCGGTTCGACCTGGGCCGGTCCTACCAACTCCAGGAACCCGTCAGCACGGTGATCGGCGACCAGATCGTGCCGACCGCGCAACTGGCCTTCAGCGCTCTGGGGTTCGCCTTGGTGTTCGCCCTGCTCACCGCCGGGCTCACCGCGGGCCGGTGGCGGGGGTTCGGCCGGCTGGTGCAGGGGGTGGAGCTGCTGCTCGTCTCCACTCCCGGGTTCTGGCTGGGCATGATGCTGCTGGCCGTGCTGTCCTTCAGGTGGCACCTGTTCCCCGTCGCGGGCGCCAGCGGCGTCCAGGGGCTCGTACTGCCCGCCGCCACGCTGGGGGCACCGCTGGGCGCGGTGCTCAGCCAGGTGCTGCGCACGGAGATCGAGACGGCGCTGCGCCAGCCGTTCGCCATGAGTGTGCGGGCCCGGGGGGTCGGGCCGTCGGCGCTGCGGATGCGTCATCTGACGCGCCACGGCGTCGTTCCCGTCGCGACCCTCTCCGGCTGGCTGCTGGGCGGTCTGCTGGGCGGGGCGGTGCTCGTGGAGACCGTGTTCGCCCGGCCGGGCCTGGGCCGGGTGACGCTGGAGGCGGTGACCGGTCGTGACTTCCCCGTGGTGAGCGCGCTGGTCATGCTCCTCGCCCTGGTCTTCGTCACCGTGAACACCCTGGTGGACGCGGTGTGCAGGATCGCCGATCCAAGGCTGCGTGCCGCATGAGGAGGTCTCTGGTCCTTCTCGCGGCGCTGGGGATCCTCGGCCTGCTCCTGCTGGCGGCAGCCGCGCCGGGCCTGTTCGCGAGCCACTCGCCCACTGACGTCGATCTGGGGGCGGTCCTCCAGCCACCCAGCGGCCGGCACTGGTTCGGCACCGACCAGCTCGGCCGGGACGTGTGGTCCCGGGTCGTGCACGGGACGCGTATCTCCCTGCTCACCGGCCTGGCGGCGACCGCGCTCGCCGGGACCGGGGGCACGGCGCTCGCCCTGCTCATGGTGCTCGGCGGCCGGGTCGTCGACTCCGTACTGATCCGGGTACTCGACGTGCTGCTCGCCTTTCCCGGTCTGCTGCTCGCCCTGCTCGTCGTCGCGGTGACCGGGCCCGGTGCCGCGGGCGCCCTGACCGCCATCGCGATCGCCTCGGTGCCCGGGTACGCGCGGATGGTCCGCGCCCAGGCGCAGGTGGTGCGGCGCTCGGACTACGTGACGGCGGCGGTGGTCATGGGGGTGCGCAGACCCGTGGTGATCTGGCGGCACGTGCTGCCCAACGCGCTTCGGCCACTGATCGTCCTGGCCACCCTCGGTATCGGCGAGGCGGTCATCATCGGCTCCTCACTGGGATTCCTGGGGCTCGGCCCGCCCCAGCCGGCGCCCGAATGGGGGGCGATGCTTGCGGCGGGGCGCGACCACTACACGACCGCCTGGTGGATCGCCGCGTTCCCCGGCCTGGTGATCACGGCCCTGGTGATGACGGTGACGGTCATCGGACGCCGGGTACGACGCCGTCTTGAGGGGTGGGGATGACGGAATCGCTGTCCGTACGGGAGCTGAGCGTGCGGTTCGGGCGGACGGCCGCGGTACGGGGTGTCTCCTTCGACCTCGCGCCCGGCGAATGCCTGGCCCTGGTCGGCGAGTCGGGATCGGGCAAGAGCGTGACGGCCCGCAGCCTGCTGGGGCTGGCCGGCGAGCGGGCCGAGGTCGCGGCGGACCGGCTCGCCCTCGGGGCCGAGGACCTGCGCCGGGCGGACGACCGTCGCTGGCGCCGGATCCGCGGCCGCCGCATCGGACTGGTGCTCCAGGACGCCCTGGTGTCCCTCGACCCGTTGCGGACCGTGGGCGCCGAGATCGCCGAGGTGCTGCGCACGCACCGCCTGGCGACCCGGGCCGAACTGCCGTCGCGGGTGATCGGGTTGCTGGCCTCGACGGGGCTCTCCGAGCCGGAGACGGTGGCCGCGCGCTACCCGCACCAGCTGTCCGGGGGACAGCGCCAGCGCGCGCTCATCGCCTCCGCGCTGGCCGGCCGGCCGGGGCTGCTCATCGCCGACGAACCCACCACGGCCCTCGACGTGACGGTCCAGGCACAGCTCCTGACCCTGCTTGAGGGCCTGCGGGACAAGGGCACCGGCCTGCTGCTGATCAGCCACGACCTCGCGGTGGTCGCTCGCATCGCCGACCGGATCGCCGTCATGCACGACGGCATGATCGTCGAACAGGGTGCGGCGGCCGACGTGCTCGACGCACCCGAACACCCCTACACGGCCCGGCTTCTCGCCTCGGCTCCGGCCGCCCCGGCCGCGGGTGCGACCGCAAGGCCGCTCACTCCGGCCGGCCCGCCGGTGCTGTCGGCCGAAGGGCTGCGGCTGCGCTACCCGGGAAGCGGAAACGACGCCGTGCACGGCGTCGGCTTCGAGGTGGCGCCCGGCGAGGCGCTCGGCCTGGTGGGGGAGTCCGGCGCCGGCAAGAGCACCGTGGCCCGGATCGTGCTCGGACTGCAGGAACCCGACGCCGGCACCGTCCGGCTGGACGGCCGGCCGTGGAGCCCGCTGCCGGAGCGCGCCCGCAGGCCGCGTCGCAGGGCGCTGGCCGCGGTCTTCCAGGATCCCCTCAGCTCCTTCGACCCGCGCTACACGGTGCAGCGGATCATCGCCGAGGCCCTGCCCGCGACCACCCGGGCGCAGCGCCGTACCCGGGTCGGTGAACTCCTCGCGGAGGTGGGTCTCGACGAC
This sequence comes from Streptomyces sp. NPDC001056, assembly GCF_053598955.1. Taxonomy (NCBI): domain Bacteria; kingdom Bacillati; phylum Actinomycetota; class Actinomycetes; order Kitasatosporales; family Streptomycetaceae; genus Streptomyces; species Streptomyces sp. NPDC001056. The sequence goes on from NZ_JBSFLI010000015.1 coordinate 178,834, forward strand.
GGTACGCTCTCCCGCCGACCGCTGGAACTCTCCGGCGGCCAGCGCCAGCGCGTCGCCATCGCCCGGGCCCTGGCCTCGGCGCCCGAGCTGCTGGTGTGCGATGAGCCGGTCTCCGCCCTCGACGTGTCCCTCCAGGCGCAGATCCTTGACCTGCTCGCGCGGATCCGGGCCGAGCGCGGACTCGCGATGCTCTTCGTCTCCCACGACCTGGCGGTCATCCGGCAGGTGTGCGACCGGGTGGCCGTGATGAAGGACGGTGCCGTCGTCGAATCCGGCCGCACCGCCGACGTCTTCGAGGCCCCGGCCCATCCCTTCACCAGGGAACTGCTCACCGCGGCGCCCCGGCTCCGGCTGCGCGGGTCCCGTACGTCCGCAGATCCGGCCGCTGCGGCGGTGCCGCCCGGCAGCGGCGGTCCGGAGGGCCGAGTTCAGCCTCGGTAGTGGTGTGGTCGGGTAGGTGTTTCTTCGTTTCGTTTCGTGTCGTTGTTGGTGTGGTGTCGTGTTGTTCGTTTCGTGGGTGTGTCAGTTCCGGGGTGGGGGTTGGGGTGTGGGGGTTTTGGTGGGTGTGGATTGATTTGCTAATCACGATTGACGTGGGGTTGGGGGGGTGTGGAGACTGGTTCGTGGTCAA
>NZ_JBSFLI010000016.1:0-84207 GCF_053598955.1 Streptomyces sp. NPDC001056
ATGGTACTGCAGGGGGGACCCTGTGGGAGAGTAGGACGCCGCCGAACAATTTTTGGGAAAACCCCCGCACCAGTGGTGCGGGGGTTTTCTGCGTTCACGGCCGGTTCACGGCATCCTGATGCCCCCGAAGGGCGGGTCGGCACCGACTCAGAGCCGACCCGCCGCCTTCAGAGCCAGATACGCGTCCGCCAGAGCCGGCGCCAGATTCTCCGGAGTCGCGTCCACCACCGTGACACCGTGCCGGCGCAGCTTGTCCGCGGTGCGCTGACGTTCGTTCTGCGCCTGAGCCGCCGCCGCGGCCTCGTAGACCGACTCGGCGCTGCCCCGGGACTTTGCCATGCGGGCGATGTATGGGTCCGCCACCGCGGCGACCAGAACCGTATGGCGATGCGTGAGCTGCGGCAGGACGGGGAGCAGGCCCTGCTCCACGGGTGCCGCGTCCAACGTCGTGAGCAGCACGATGAGGGAACGTCGTGGCGCCGTACGAAGTGCCATGGAGGTCAGGCCCCGGCTGTCGGTCTCCACGAGTTCCGGCTCGATCGTGGCCATCGCGCCGACGAGGGAGGGCAGGAGCTCGTTCGCGGAGCGGCCCTGCACCAGAGACCGTACCCGGCGGTCGTAGGCGAGCAGGTCCACGCGGTCGCCGGCCCGGGAGGCGAGCGCCGCGAGAAGAAGGGCCGCGTCCATGGCGGCGTCCAGGCGCGGTGCGTCGCCCACCCGTCCGGCCGAGGTGCGGCCGGTGTCCAGGACGAGAAGGATGTGGCGGTCGCGTTCGGGGCGCCAGGTGCGCACGGCGACCGTGGACTGCCGGGCGGTGGCCCGCCAGTCGATCGAGCGGGTGTCGTCGCCGGGCACGTACTCGCGAAGACTGTCGAACTCCGTTCCCTCGCCGCGTGTCAAAACGCTTGTACGACCGTCGAGTTCACGCAATCGAGCGAGTTTCGACGGAAGATGCTTCCGGCTCGTGAACGGGGGCAGAACCCGTACAGACCAGGGCACCCGGTGGGCGCCCTGGCGGGAGAACAGCCCGAGGGGGCCGTAGGAGCGGATCGTCACGCGGTCCGCCTGGCGGTCGCCTCGGCGGGTAGGACGCAGCCGGGTGGTCACCCGTCGGCGCTCACCCGAAGGCACGGTCAGCCGGTGCCGGGACGACTCGACCTCCGTCCCGGGCAGCCAGCTGCTGGGCGGCCAGCCGTCCCGGAGCTGTGCCCGCAGCGTGCGGCGCGACGGGTTCGCGACCGTGAGTGTGACATCGGCGCCTTCACCGAGCCGGGCGGTGGTGTCGCCGGAGCGGTTCAGGACCAGGCGTCGTACGGGTGCGGCCAGCGCGAAGTCGCACGCGCAGGCCAGGGCCAGCGGGCCGTTGACCGCGAGGAGGCCCGTCCAGCCCGGTTCCAGGATGCCGACCGGGATGGAGCCGAGGGCCGCGAGCAGGGCGGCGCGTCCGGTGAGCGCCATCAGCGGGGGACCGGGACGTGGGCGAGGACGGCGTTGATGACCGAGTCGGCCGTCACGCCTTCCATCTCCGCCTCGGGACGCAGCTGGACGCGGTGGCGCAGAGTCGGCAGGGCGAGGGCCTTGACGTCGTCCGGGATGACATAGTCCCGGCCCGTCAGCCAGGCCCAGGCGCGAGCGGTGGACAGAAGGGCGGTGGCCCCGCGCGGGGACACACCCATGGTGAGGGAAGGGGATTCGCGAGTGGCACGGCAGATATCGACGACATAGGCCGTGATCTCGGGGGACACGGTCGTCCCGGCGACCGCGGCGCGGGCCGCCTCAAGGTCGGCGGGGCCGGCGACGGGCCGTATGCCCGCGGCGTGCAGATCGCGGGGGTCGAAGCCCGAGGCGTGCCGGGTGAGGACGTCGATCTCGTCCTCGCGGGACGGCAGCGGGATCGTGAGCTTGAGCAGGAACCGGTCCAGCTGGGCCTCGGGGAGGGGGTAGGTGCCCTCGTACTCGACCGGGTTCTGCGTCGCGGCGACGAGGAACGGCTCGGGGAGCTTGCGAGGGGTGCCGTCGACCGTGACCTGGCGTTCCTCCATGGCCTCCAGGAGGGAGGACTGGGTCTTGGGCGGGGTGCGGTTGATCTCGTCCGCGAGCAGCAGGTTGGTGAAGACCGGGCCGGGCTGGAAGGAGAACTCGGCGGTGCGGGTGTCGTAGACGAGGGAGCCGGTGACGTCGCTCGGCATCAGATCGGGGGTGAACTGGACGCGCTTGGTGTCGAGTTCGAGGGCGGAGGCGAGGGCGCGCACGAGCAGCGTCTTGGCGACTCCGGGGACGCCTTCGAGCAGGACGTGTCCGCGGCACAGGAGGGCGACGACGAGGCCGGTCACGGCGGGGTCCTGGCCGACCACGGCTTTGGCGATCTCGGCGCGCAGGGACTCCAGGGAGGCGCGGGGGTCGCCCGCGGCCTCGGCCGGCCCGGCGATGTCGGTGGTCGGGTCCGTCATGAACGGCGTACCTCTCTTTCGAGGGCGTCGAGTTGGTCGGTCAGTGCGATCAGGGCCGTGTCGTCGCCGGGCGGCGGCCCGAAGAGCAGGGAGCGCAGTTCCCGTCCGTCCCCGGCGAGATGGGCGGACAGGGCGGGGAGCAGGGCCTCGGGCGCGTGCGCCTGGGCGACGGGCACCCCGACGAGCGGGGCGAGGCGGGTGCGGGCGGCCGAGCGCAGCGCGGCGGCCGCGCGGTCGCGGGCGTTGGCCTTGCGGTAGAGGCGGGCGCGGCCTTCGGCGGTCTCGGAGGCGCGGATCGCGACGGGGAGTCGTTCGGGCACCAGTGGTCCGAAGCGGCGTCCCCGCCAGAAGGCGGCGAGCACGGCCGCGACGAACAGCTGGAGGGTGGCCCACAGCCAGCCCGAGGGGATCAGGTCGAGGAAGCTCTTGCGGTCGCCGTCGGCGGCGGGGGCGTCGGAGAGCGAGGGGAGGTACCAGACCAGATGGGGGCGGGAGCCGAGGAGCTGGAGGGCGAGCGAGGCGTTGCCCCGCTGGTCGAGGCGGTCGTTGTAGAGGATGTCGGGCGCGCCGAGCACGACGGTGTCGCCCCCGGAGGCGGCCGGGACGCGCAGCAGGGTGGCGAGGCGTGCGCTGGGGTAGCAGGAGTCGGCGTCGAGCCGGGTGGTGGTGTAGCGGATGCCGCCGGTGTCGGCGTCGCCCGCGCGCCGGGCCTCGGGCAGGGCGCAGCCGGGGGCCAGGGTGGTGCCCAGGCTGTCGGCGGGGTCGGCGCTGACGCCGGGGGCGAGCCGTCCGACGGACCAGCCGCTCGCCGCGACGAGGACGGTGCGCCCGCCGGAGGTCGCGGTCGCCCGGTGCAGTTCGGTCTGCTGGTTGTCGGTCAGGCGATCGGGGACGGCTATCAGGAGGGTGGTGTCGGGGCCGGCGGCGGCGCGGGCGGCGCGCAGGGTGGTGACCACGCGCGTGGTGACCCCGCGGTCGGCCAGCAACTGGGCGACGGCGTGGCTGCCGTAGGGGTCGGCGGAGCGCGGGTCCAGCGCGCCGTGCCGCTCGGCGGAGCGTACGGCGGCCATGGCGACGGCCGCGGCCAGGAGGAGGACGGCGGCGAGGACGATGCCTCGCGTCCGGGTCCACACGGTGCGGGCCGTGGGCGCGGTGGAGGTGGTGGGCGGCGCGGCCTCGGCGGTCACTCGGCGGCCCCCTGGCTGGTGCTGTGGGCCGTGTCGGCCGCGCTGTCGGCGTGGGCGGGCCTGGTGCGTTCCAGGTCGTGGTCGAGTTCGGCGAGGCGGCGGTACGACGGCTCGCTCGCGTCGCGTCCGCCGTATGTCACGTCGTCGAACTCGCGGGCCGCGGCGCGCAGTCGGCCGGTGTGTGCGGGCAGGGCGCGGCCGGCTTCGGCGGCGGCCTCGTCGGCGGTGCGGCCCGGCCGGATGTCGAGCACCGTGCGCTCCTCCAGGGAGCGGACGATGGCGCGCATGCGCTCCTGCACGGCCTGGCTCCAGTGGCCCTGGGCCGCGTGTGCCTCGCTGGCCGCGCGGTGTTCGGCGGCGCTGCGCGGGCCGTCGTCGAACAGGACGGCGGCGGCGCGGGTGGGGCGGCGGCGAGGGGTGCCCAGGCGCCACCACAGGGCGGCCAGGACGGCGACGATGAAGAGGATCACGACCCACAGTCCGACGGTGCCGCCGGGGGCCGGCGCGGACGCGCTGCGGAACAGGTCGCCGAGCCAGTTGCCGAGCGCCCTCAGGGCGCGTTCCCACAGGCTGGGGTCGTTCTCGTGGTACATGCGCTTGGCCAGCTCGCGCCGGGCCGCCTCGCGGGCGGGATCGCGTGGGACGGTCACCGGCGGCCCGTCCCCCGGGCCGCCCGCCGAGAGGACGGATGTGCCCGAGGCGCGCAGCAGGCCGTGTACGACTGCGGTCACGGCGCCGGGCCGGCCCGGCGCCGTGAACATTCCCCCCGTGAGAAGCACCCCGTCAGCTCCCCGGGACCAGGCCGGGGGCGCCGGTGGGAGCGCCCTGGACACCGGCGGCGCGGGCCAGTTCGAGGTCGAGTCCCTCGCGGCGGATGCGCTGGTCGATGTAGAGGAACACGGTGACGCAGGCGGAGATCGGCAGCGTGATGGTGGTGCCGATCACCGCGCCGATGCCGGCGATCATCAGGACGGTCCAGCTGACGTGTCCGCCGTTCTGGCCCAGCAGGCCGGACAGGCCGTCGCCGCCCGCGATCAGGGCGATGACGGTGAAGGGAATCGAGATCACCACCCTGACGACGGAGACGATGAGCCCGGCGAGCAGCTGGATGCCGAGGATGCGCCACCAGGAGCCGTGCACCAGCTTCGTGGAGCGGCGCAGGGACTGTATGACGCCCTGCTTCTCCAGCATCAGCGCGGGCGCGGCCAGGGAGAAGCGCACCGTCAGCCAGATGAGCACGACCATCCCGGCGAGGAAGCCGAGGATCAGGAGCGCGATTCCGGCGCCCCGGCTGCCGCCGAGGAATCCGATGGTGCCGGGGACCGAGGCGATGAGCATGATGCCGAAGCCCATGAGGAAGAGCAGGACCAGCTGGCCGAACAGCTTCCACAACTGCGGGCGGGCCTCGCGCCATGCCTCGCCCAGGGTGGCCGGCCTGCCGAGGACCGCCCGGCTGGTCACGCTCGTGAGCATCGCGGTGGCGATGAGCGTGCCGATCATGGTGATCAGGCCCAGGATTATGGAGCTGAGGAAGGACTCGCCCATGATGCGCAGGGCTTCGGTGGGCGTCATGGTCGGGTCGCCCAGGGAGGCCCGGGTGGCGGCCTTGTTCAGGAAGAGGCCCTGGACGAGGACCGCGGTGGTCTCCGTGACCAGCGCGAGCGTCAGGGATATGCCGAGGACCGTGCGCCAGTGGGTGCGCAGGGTGGAGACGGCGCCGTCGAGGATCTCGCCGACGCCGAGCGGGCGGAGCGGGATGACACCGGGCTTGGCCGCGGGCGGGGGGCCGCCCCAACCGCCGCCCCAGGCTCCGTAGCCGGGAGCGCCGTAGCCGCCGTACCCAGGGGGGCCTCCGTGGCCGCCGGGCGCGCCGGGGCCGCCCCAGCCGGGGCCGGGGGGCGGGGTCCGGCCAGGGGCACCGGTGGGCGCGGACCACTGGCCCGGTGGCGGCTGCTGGCCGGACCACTGCGCGCCTGGGCCCTGCGGCTGCGGGCCGGGTTGCGAGGCGGGCGCGCCGGGACCGGATCCGGGCTGGTCGGTGCTGTCGGACGCGCCGGGTTCCCGTCCCTCGGGCGTCGGGTCGGATCCGGGCGAGGCCCAGCCCGGAGTGTCTGTCATCGGAGCTCCTTCTCGGTGCCCGTCCGCGGTCGCGGCGGCAGGTTGGTGGACATCGTGCCATGGCTCGGTCAAGTCGGGTCCGGGCGAGGTGGGGGCCGGATGCCTTCAGTTGCCCGCGGTGTCCGGGGCAGACTGATCGCATGGCTGATCATCAGGCACGAAGCGGCGGGGACGAACGGCCGTCCGGAATACCGGCGATCCGATGGGAGGAACCACCCGAAGGTCCCGTACTGGTCCTTCTCGATCAGACGAGGCTTCCCGTGGAGGAGGTCGAGTTGGTGTGCACGGACGCGCCGGCGCTGGTGGAGGCGATCCGTTCGCTCGCCGTGCGCGGGGCGCCGCTGCTGGGGATCGCGGGGGCGTACGGCGTGGCGCTCGCCGCCGCGCGGGGCTTCGACGTGCCCGAGGCGGCACGCTCCATCGAGGAGGCGCGGCCCACCGCGGTGAACCTGTCCGTCGGCGTGCGCCGGGCGCGGGCCGCGCACGAGGCCGAGCTGGCCAGGAGCGGTGACCCGGCCGCGGCGGCCGAGGCGGCGCTGGCCGCGGCGCGGACGCTGCACCGGCAGGACGCGGAGGCCAGTGCCCGGATGGCGGTCCACGGTCTGGCGCTGCTGGACGAGCTGGTGCCCGGTGGCGGGCACCGGATCCTCACCCACTGCAACACCGGTGCGCTGGTGTCGGGCGGGGAGGGCACGGCCTTCGCGGTGGCGCTCGCGGCCCATCGCGCGGGGCGGCTGCGGCGGCTGTGGGTGGACGAGACGCGCCCACTGCTCCAGGGCGCGCGGCTGACGGCGTACGAGGCGGCCCGCAACGGCATGGCGTACTCCCTGCTCACCGACAACGCGGCGGGCTCGCTGTTCGCGGCGGGTGAGGTGGACGCGGTGCTGATCGGGGCGGACCGGATCGCGGCGGACGGCTCGGTGGCGAACAAAGTGGGCAGCTATCCGCTCGCCGTGCTCGCGCGCCACCACGGGGTGCCGTTCATCGTGGTGGCGCCGCTGACGACGATCGATCCGGGCACGCCCGACGGGGCGTCCATCGAGGTCGAGCAGCGGCCCGGCTTCGAGGTGACCGAGGTGATGGCACCGCAGGCGCAGGTGACGGGGCCCGGCGGCGGGGTCCCGGTGGCGCCGCTGGGGACGCGGGCGTACAACCCGGCGTTCGACGTGACGCCGCCCGAACTGGTGACGGCCATCGTCACCGAGGAGGGGGCCGTCACGCCCGTGTCGGCCGAGGCGCTCGCGGGCGTGTGCCGGCGGGCACGCGAGGCGGCGATCGGCTGATCGGAGCGCGGCGCCGGACCCGGGATCCGGCGCCGCGGGACGCCGGAGTGAGACGGTCAGGGGCAGACAGTGATGGCTCCGTACGACTATCGTCACCGGCCAGTGACCTCGCTCACCAGCGTCTCTGTCACTGTTACGAGAATGGGATGATGTCGTTTATGAAGGGACGAGTCCTTGTCGTCGACGACGACACCGCACTGGCCGAGATGCTCGGCATCGTGCTGCGTGGTGAAGGTTTTGAGCCGTCTTTCGTAGCCGACGGCGACAAGGCGCTGGCTGCGTTCCGTGAGACCAAGCCCGACCTGGTGCTGCTCGACCTGATGCTGCCCGGACGGGACGGTATCGAGGTGTGCCGGCTGATCCGGGCCGAGTCGGGCGTGCCGATCGTGATGCTCACGGCCAAGAGCGACACCGTCGATGTCGTGGTCGGCCTGGAGTCGGGCGCTGACGACTACATCGTCAAGCCGTTCAAGCCGAAGGAGCTGGTGGCGCGGATCCGGGCGCGGCTGCGGCGCTCCGAGGAGCCGGCGCCCGAGCAGCTGACCATCGGTGACCTGGTCATCGACGTGGCGGGGCACTCGGTGAAGCGGGACGGGCAGTCGATCGCGCTGACCCCGCTGGAGTTCGACCTTCTGGTCGCGCTCGCTCGCAAGCCCTGGCAGGTCTTCACCCGCGAGGTGCTGCTTGAGCAGGTGTGGGGCTACCGCCACGCCGCCGACACCCGCCTCGTCAACGTGCACGTCCAGCGGCTGCGTTCCAAGGTCGAGAAGGACCCGGAGCGGCCGGAGATCGTGGTGACCGTCCGTGGCGTCGGTTACAAGGCCGGACCGAGCTGACATGTCCGAGGACAGTGCCGTTTCGGGGTCCGGCCTGCCCGGGGAGCGCCCGAAGCGGCCTGTCGGCCGGACGGCGTCGGGTACGCGCGTCGGGCGGCTCTTCGAGGGCGGACTGCTGCGGGGCGGGGTGCAGGGGAGCCCGGTCCTGCGGCTCTTCCTGCGCTGGGTGCGCCGTCCGCTGCTGCCGGTGATGCGGCTGTGGCGGCGCAACATCCAGCTCAGGGTCGTCGCCACCACCCTGCTGATGTCCCTGGGCGTCGTCCTGCTGCTCGGCTTCGTCGTGATCGGGCAGGTACGCAACGGCCTGCTGGACGCGAAGGTGCACGCCTCGCAGAGCCAGGCCACGGGCGGCTTCGCGGTGGCCAAGCAGCGCGCCGACGAGGCGGCCGGCACCAACGGCACGGGCACCGGCACCGCGCCCGCCACCGCCGACGGCAGCACGGACGGCACCGCCGGCGCGGACGGACGGCCGACGCAGAACGTCATCCAGTGGATGAGCGACCTCGTGGAGTCGCTGTCCAGCGGCGGAGCGGGCGCCTTCGACGTGGTGACGCTGCCCGTCGGCGACGACAGCGGCGGCGGCCGCAGCCCGCGCGGCTCCGGCAACGTCAACCCGACCTCCAGCATCCCGGCCGACCTGCGCGACCGGGTCAACAGCGGCATGACGGCCGCCCAGAGCTACACCCGGATCGTCTACTCCAACGGCAAGGACCCGCAGCCCGCGCTGGTCATCGGCAAGCAGGTCAACGACCCGAACGGGCGGCCGTACGAGCTGTACTACCTCTTCCCGCTCACGCAGGAGGAGAAGTCCCTGAGCCTGGTCAAGGGCACCCTGGCGACCGCCGGACTGTTCGTCGTCGTGCTGCTCGGCGCCATCGCCTGGCTGGTGGTGCGGCAGGTCGTCACGCCGGTGCGGATGGCGGCCGGGATCGCCGAGCGGCTGTCCGCCGGGCGGCTCCAGGAGCGCATGAAGGTCACCGGCGAGGACGACATCGCCCGTCTCGGTGAGGCCTTCAACAAGATGGCGCAGAACCTCCAGGGCAAGATCCAGCAGCTGGAGGACCTGTCGCGGATGCAGCGCCGGTTCGTCTCGGACGTCTCGCACGAGCTGCGCACCCCGCTGACGACCGTCCGTATGGCCGCCGATGTGATCCATGAGGCGCGCGAGGACTTCGACCCGGTGACCGCGCGCTCCGCCGAGTTGCTCGCCGACCAGCTGGACCGTTTCGAGTCGCTGCTCGCGGACCTGCTGGAGATCAGCCGTTTCGACGCGGGCGCGGCGGCGCTGGAGGCCGAGCCGATCGACCTCAGGGAGGTCGTGCGGCGCGTGGTCGGCGGCGCCGAGCCGCTCGCCGAGCGCAAGGGCTCGCGGATCCGCGTGGTCGGCGACCTCCAGCCCGTGGTCGCGGAGGCCGACGCCCGGCGCGTGGAGCGGGTGCTGCGCAATCTCGTCGTCAATGCCGTCGAGCACGGCGAGGGCAAGGACGTCATCGTCAAGCTGGCCGCCGCGGGCGGCGCGGTCGCCGTCGCGGTGCGCGACTACGGCGTCGGGCTCAAGCCGGGCGAGGCGACCCGCGTGTTCAGCCGCTTCTGGCGGGCCGACCCGGCCCGCGCCCGCACCACCGGGGGCACCGGCCTCGGGCTGTCCATCGCCCTGGAGGACGCGCGGCTGCACGGCGGCTGGCTGCAGGCCTGGGGCGAGCCGGGCGGCGGCTCGCAGTTCCGGCTGACGCTGCCCCGGACCGCGGACGAGCCGCTGCGGGGCTCCCCGATACCGCTGGAGCCCAAGGACGCGCGCACCCGCCGTCGCCCCGAGGACCCCGGGACGCCGCGGCAGGAGAAGCGGGCGACCGTTCCGGCGCAGCAGGGCGGCGGCCATGCGCCCGCTCTTCCGTCGCACTCGCCCATCGCGCCCCGGCGGTCCGCCGCCGCCCCCGCCACCGACCCGACCGCGCTGCCCGGCAACGGCGCGCGCGTGGTGCCCCGGCCCACGGGGTCCGTACAGCGCCCGGAGGAGCGGTCCGCGGAGGATCCGGCGCCGGACGCGATGGCCGTACGACCGGAGTCCGGGCAGGGACCGGCGCGGCCGGATGACTCGACCGAGCCAGGGGAGGCATTTCGTGGGCGCTGACCGCGAGGGGGGCGTCCGGCGAAGGCCCGGGCGCGCGGCGGCGTACACCGCCTTGGGGGTCGTCCTGCTGGCCGGGTGCGCCTCGATGCCCGACAGCGGCGACCTGCGGAACGTGGAATCCACGCCCCGGCAGGACACCGGGGTACGGGTGTTCGCCATGCCGCCCGCCGACGACGCCAATCCCGGCGAGATCATGCAGGGCTTCCTGGAGGCGCTGACCAGCGACGACCCGGAGTACGACACGGCGCGCAAGTACCTGGCGAACGACGCCGCGCGCACCTGGCGGCCGGAGCGGTCGACCACGGTCCTCGCGAACGGGCCGAGCATCGAGACCGACTGCCGTGCGGGCAGCCGGGAGACGACCAACAGCGTCACCTGTGTGCTCACCGGCAACCGGGTGGCCACGGTCGATGCCCAGCAGGCGTACCAGCCCGCGGCCGGCACCTACCGCAGGAAGGTGCATCTGACGCGGGACGGCAAGACCGGGCAGTGGCGCATCGACGAGCTGCCCGACGGCGTGGTCATGGGCAAGTCGGACTTCCAGCGCAACTACACGTCCGTCGACAAGTACTACTTCGCCTCCGGTACGTCGGTCGGGTCGGCCGGGGAGCCGGTGGCGGTCGCCGATCCGGTGTTCGTGCGCAGCAAGGTCGACCCGATGACGCAGATGGTCCGCTCGCTGCTGAACGGGCCGTCCAGATGGCTCGATCCGGTGGTGCGCTCCAGCTTCCCGACCGGTACGGCCTTGCAGAAGGGCGTGTCGGGGCTGGCGCCGGACGACCAGAACCGGTTGACGGTGCCCCTGAACCTCGGCGAGTCGCGCATCGCGCCGTCCAAGTGCACGGAGATGGCCACCCAGCTGCTGTTCACGCTGCGGAATCTGGCGCCGACCCTGGAGTCCGTCGAACTGCGGGGCACCGGCGACCGCCGGCTGTGCGATCTGACCGAGGAGCGCGCCGAGTCCGCCGCCTGGCACGGGTCGGCGAAGCGGCCCGAATACCTGTACTACGTCGACGGCAAGCACCGGCTGGTGCGGATGCCGACCGGGAGCACCGGCACCGGGTCCGTACCGGTGCCCGGCGCGCTCGGCGAGGGTGACAGGACGCTGCGGTCGGTGGCGGTGTCACGGGACGAGCACAGCGTGGCCGCGGTCGACAACGACGGCGCGTCGCTGCACGTCACGTCGCTGACCTCGGACGGCTCGCTCGGCAGCGCGCTGGTCACCAGCAAGGGCGCGACCCCCGACGAGCGGCTGACCACCCCGAGCTGGGACGCCCGCGGCGACCTGTGGGTGGCCGACCGAGACCGGCAGGACGCGGCCCTGTACGTCGTGGAGCACGGCGCCGCCAAGGCGGAGAAGGTCACCGTCCCGGACCTGCCCGGCCGTATCAAGGACGTCCGGGTGGCCGCCGACGGTGTGCGCGTCGCGCTGGTCGTGGAGAAGGACGGCAAGCAGTCCCTGTTGATCGGCCGGATCGAGCGCGAGGACGGGACCGGGGAGGCGCCCTCGGTGGTCGAACTGCGTTCCGCCGCGCCCGACTTGGAGGAGGTCGACACCATGACCTGGGCCGGGGACAGCAGGCTGCTGGTGGTCGGCCAGGAGCAGGGTGGCGTGCAGCAGATGCGCTACGTCCAGGTCGACGGCGCCACGCTCGACGGCCCGGCGCCCGGCACGCTGCCGGGAGTGAAGGCGATCGCCGCGTCCGAGGACGACCGGGTGCCGCTGGTGGCCTACTCGGACGACGGGATCGTCCGGCTGCCGACCGGGGCGCAGTGGCAGAAGGTGGACAAGGACGGGACGGCGCCGGTTTATCCGGGCTGAGGTGTCGGGGCCGGGCCGCCACCAGCCCGGCTGGATGGCCTGAGCAGGGCTGAGGCGCGGGCCCGCGTAGGACTGGTCCCGGGCGGGCGTGGGCCTGTGTGGGGCTGAGCCGCGGGTACGCGGGCCTGTGCGGGCCTGGACGGGGCTGCGCCGGCCCGGGCGGCGTCCCTGGTCGGAGGCCCGGTCAGCGGTCTGTGTGAGTTGTCCACAGGCCGTTGTCCACAGGGGTGGTGAGCCCGCCCCGGCCTTGGCACAGTGGTGGTCATGCGGGGGTGGTGGCGGGACCTCACCGACCTGGTGCTGCCGACCGACTGCGCGGGCTGCGGAGCACTTCGTACGACGCTCTGCGCGCGCTGCCGGACGGCGCTGACCGGGGGTGTGCCGCGACGGGTGCGGCCACTGCCGGAGCCCCCCGGGCTGCCGGTGGTGTACGCGTCGGCTCCGTACGCGGAGGCGGTGCGCGCGCTCCTCCTCGCGCACAAGGAGCGGGGCGCGCTGACGCTCACGGGCGCGCTGGGTACGGCCTTGGCGGGGGCCGTGCGGGCGGGCCTCGGCGGGCTGGCCGGGGCGGGGCCTCCGGCGAGCAGGGCCACCGGGGCCGGTGCCACCGGGACCGGTGCCTCCGGGACCGTCGTGCTCGTGCCCGTGCCCTCCGCCCGGTGGGCCGTGCGGGCGCGGGGGCACGATCCGGTACGGCGGATGGCGCTCGCCGCGGCCGGGGAGCTGCGGCGCACCGGGACGCCGGCCCGGGTCGCGGCGGTGCTGCGTCAGCGCAGACCCGTGGCGGACCAGGCGGGGCTGGACGCGCGGCGGCGCCTGGCGAACCTCGCCGGCGCGCTGGAGGTCACGACGGGCGGGGACCGGCTGCTCGCCGGCGGCCGGGTGGTGCTCGTGGACGACCTCGTCACCACCGGTGCCAGCCTCGCGGAGGCGGCGCGGGCGCTGCGGGAGGCGCCCGTATCGCACTCCGGCGGACGAAATGAGGTGTCAAGTGTCGTGTACGGGAACGCAACTCGGGAAGGAAGGGAGGAACGAAGCGCCGGGGCACGACCGGAGAAGGGTGAGTGGGTGCATGGTGCAGCGAAAAAGACGGCGCTGAACGCCTTCGAGCAGCCGTTGCGCGCGGCCGTGATCGCCGCTCCTGCGGATTCTTTCGAAATAAACAGGAACTGACCGCCTACCTGCGTCGTTGCAGATAGTGAGAGGGCTAATTCATCTGAACGGAGGTACGCGGCGGTAGAGGGTGACGACAGCCGTCCGGGCGAGATATGTTCGGGTGTGAGGAAAGAGGCGCAGGCCACACCTCTCATATCCGAATGCCGTGCTGCGGGTTTTCCGCAATCACCCGCGCGTGGGATGGACATCCCGCCCTTGGGGGAGGAGGAGGTGGACGTCACCGAGTCCGAGGTCCGGTGCCCACCGGACCTGGTGCGAAAGGGAGATGCTCCGCCGAAGCAGCGGAGCGATCCGGGAACGGAGTTCTGCGTGGACATCGTCGTCAAAGGCCGCAAGACCGAGGTGCCTGAGCGGTTCCGCAAGCACGTGGCCGAGAAGCTGAAGCTGGAGAAGATCCAGAAGCTCGATGGCAAGGTGATCAGCCTCGACGTCGAGGTGTCCAAGGAGCCCAACCCTCGACAGGCCGACCGCTGCGACCGAGTGGAGATCACGCTCCGCTCCCGTGGCCCGGTGATCCGGGCGGAGGCGGCCGCCAGCGATCCGTACGCGGCGCTGGACATGGCGGCGGAGAAGCTGGACGCGCGGTTGCGCAAGCAGCACGACAAGCGGTTCTCGCGCCGGGGCGCACGCCGGATCTCGGCGGCAGAGGTTCCCGACCACGTACCGGGCGCGGCGACGCTGAACGGGAACGGCCTCCCGGTGGGGGAGGACGAGACGGACGGAGTGCCGACCACGAAGATCGGCTCGCTTGAGGTCAAGGGCGAAGGTCCCCTCGTCGTCCGTGAGAAGACGCACGTCGCCTCCCCGATGAGCCTCGACCAGGCCCTCTACGAGATGGAACTGGTCGGCCATGATTTCTACTTGTTCGTCGACTCCGAGACGAAGGAACCGAGCGTCGTCTACCGGCGCCACGCCTACGACTACGGCGTGATCCACCTCAGCACGGACCCGATGGTCGCCGAGGCGCAGCCCCCAGCGGCAGGGGGCACGCTGGGCGGCTGACCGCCCGGGGTCCCAACCGGAACGGTGCCCCTGGAGCGCGTGTGCGCCCCCGGGGCACCCGTGTGCGACCAGTTCACGCCGCGCACGGCGCCTCGGTGTCGTTCCGGCATGAAATCATGGACGCAAGGGCCCAACCGGTGGGCCGCTGCCTTGGGTTGGCGATGGCACGGGACCACACAGGCCACAGCCTTCAGGGGGAGGAACGATGGCGGACACCTTCGGACCGATGCGGAGCGAGGAGGCCGACGACACCGACCACGGTGTGCTCGGCATGGGCCCCGGCGGGGGCTCGCCACGCGAGGAACCGATCAGAGTCCTGGTGGTGGACGACCACGCGCTCTTCCGGCGCGGCCTGGAGATCGTGCTCGCGGCCGAGGAGGACATCCAGGTCGTCGGCGAGGCGGGTGACGGGGCCGAGGCCGTCGACAAGGCCGCCGATCTGCTCCCGGACATCGTGCTGATGGACGTCCGGATGCCCCGGAGGGGCGGGATCGAGGCGTGCACCTCCATCAAGGAGGTGGCCCCCAGCGCGAAGATCATCATGCTGACGATCAGCGACGAGGAGGCCGACCTCTACGACGCGATCAAGGCGGGCGCGACGGGATACCTGCTCAAGGAGATCTCCACCGACGAGGTGGCGACCGCCATCCGCGCGGTCGCCGACGGACAGTCGCAGATCAGCCCGTCCATGGCGTCGAAACTCCTCACCGAGTTCAAGTCGATGATCCAGCGCACCGACGAGCGCCGGCTGGTGCCCGCGCCCCGGCTGACCGACCGTGAACTGGAAGTCCTCAAACTCGTGGCCACCGGGATGAACAACCGGGATATCGCCAAGGAGTTGTTCATCTCCGAGAACACCGTGAAGAACCACGTCCGCAACATCCTGGAGAAACTGCAGCTGCACTCCCGCATGGAGGCCGTGGTCTACGCGATGCGGGAGAAGATCCTGGAGATCCGCTAGCCGCCGGGCACCGGGGCTAGTCGAGGGCGCGGGCGAGTTCCGCGGTGAGCGGTCCGCGCAGGGCGGGGGCGTCCACGCGCTCCACCCGGACGTTCGTGCAGTCGACCCACGTGGCGGCCTCCAGCAGGGCCTGGGCGACCGCCGGGACCGCCTTGGGGCCGTCCAGGGTGACCTGCCGGGCCACCAGGGTGCGGCCCTCCCGAGCAGGGTCGACACGCCCGACCAGCCGGCCGCCCGCGAGCACCGGCATGGCGAAGTAGCCGTACACCCGCTTGGGCTTCGGGACGTACGCCTCCAGGCGGTGGGTGAAGCCGAAGATCCGTTCCGTGCGCGCCCGTTCCCAGATCAGCGAGTCGAACGGCGACAGCAGGGTGGTGCGGTGGCGGCCGCGCGGCGGGGTCGCCAGGGCCGCCGGGTCCGCCCAGGCCGGCCGGCCCCAGCCCTCGACCTCGACCGGCACCAGGCCGGAGTCCGCGATCACCGCGTCCACCTGATCGCCCCTGAGCCGGTGGTAGTCGGCGATGTCCGCGCGGGTGCCCACGCCCAGGGACTCGCCGGCCAGCCGGACCAGACGGCGCAGGCACTCGGCGTCGTCCAGCTCGTCGTGCAGCAGGGACGCGGGGACGGCGCGCTCGGCGAGGTCGTACACCCGCTTCCAGCCGCGGCGTTCGACGCACACCACCTCGCCGTACATCAGGGCTCGTTCGACCGCGACCTTGGTGCCGGACCAGTCCCACCACTCGCTGGTCCGCTTCGCGCCGCCCAGTTCGGTCGCGGTCAGCGGGCCCTCGGTGTGCAGCTGCTTGACGACCTGTTCGTAGGCGCCGTCGGGGAGTTGGTGGTTCCAGTGCGGGCGGTCGCGGTAGGCGCGGCGGCGGAAGGCGAAGTGCGGCCACTCCTCGACGGGCAGGATGCAGGCGGCATGCGACCAGTACTCGAAGGCGTGCGTGTCCCGCCAGTAGGCGTCCTCGACCGTCTTGCGGCCGACCGCGCCGAGGCGGGCGTACGGCACCAGTTCGTGCGAGCGGGCGAGGACCGAGATGGTGTCGAGCTGGACCGCGCCGAGGTGGCGCAGCACCCCGCGCACCCCGGCCCGCCGGTCGGGCGCGCCGAGCAGGCCCTGGGCCCGCAGGGCGATACGGCGGGCGTCGTCCGCGGTGAGCATGGTGGTCGGGCGCGGCAGGGTCGTCATGCCTCGGACGATAGAGGGCGGCACTGACAACCCGTGCCGAGAGGCGGTCACCGCCCGGGGCCCGGCAGATACGGGGCCGTGGAGGGCAGGCCGAGGTCCGAGGGGAGCAGGGAGGCGATCCAGCAGTCCCGCCGTACCCCCTTGTTGTTGATGGCGGAGCGCAGGGTGCCCTCCAGGGTGAAGCCCGCGCGTTCGGCGACCCCGCGCGAGCCGTGGTTGCCGACCTCGGCGCGCCACTCGACCCGGTCCACGCCCAGGTCGGTGAAGATCCAGCGGCACGCGGTGAGCACGGCCTCGGTGACGTAGCCTCGGCCGCGGTGCTCCTTGGCGGCCCAGAAACCGACCTCCGCCGCGGCCGGCCCGCGCATGGACAGGCTGAGCATGCCCGCCAGCTCCCCGCCGGCGAGGAAGATCCCCCAGGTGAACATCGAACCGTTCGCCCAGCCGTCCGGGACCATCTCGTGCGTGAAGCCACGGGCGTGCTCGGGCAGGTACGGGGAGGGGATCGTGGTCCAGCGCCGGATGTCGGAGTCCTGGGCGGCCTCGTACACGGCCTCGGTGTCGGCCGGTCCGACGGCGCGCAGACGGAGACGGCCGGTGGTGAGCGTGACGGGTTCCATCGGGCGATTTTGCTCCTGCCGCCCCGCAGGGGCCATCGTTTTCCGCGATCCGTGAGCGCGCGATCACATTTCGCACAAATCCCTGCGCGGATGCGGCACTATCCGGATATCCGGTCCGTTGTTCCTGTGAAGCAGCGGCCGGGGCGCCAGGCCCTCCCGGCGCAGCGGGGTCCTCGCATACGATGGCCGTTGCTCAGTACGTCACATGGAAAACCGACCGTCCCAGGCCCGACCGGCAAGGAGACCAGCCCCCGTGTCCGTCCTCTCGAAGATCATGCGTGCAGGCGAAGGCAAGATCCTGCGCAAGCTGCACCGCATCGCGGACCAGGTCAACTCCATCGAAGAGGACTTCGTCGACCTCTCCGACGCCGAGCTGCGGGCCCTCACCGAGGAGTACAAGCAGCGGTACGCCGATGGTGAGAGCCTGGACGACCTGCTCCCCGAGGCGTTCGCCACCGTCCGCGAGGCCGCCAAGCGCGTCCTCGGGCAGCGTCACTACGACGTGCAGCTGATGGGCGGCGCGGCGCTCCACCTCGGCTACGTGGCCGAGATGAAGACCGGCGAGGGCAAGACCCTCGTCGGCACCCTTCCCGCGTACCTGAACGCGCTGTCCGGCGACGGCGTCCACATCGTCACGGTCAACGACTACCTGGCCGAGCGCGACTCCGAGATGATGGGCCGCGTCCACAAGTTCCTGGGCCTCGACGTCGGCGTCATCCTCGCCAACATGACGCCGGCCCAGCGCCGCGAGCAGTACGCGTGCGACATCACCTACGGCACCAACAACGAGTTCGGCTTCGACTACCTGCGCGACAACATGGCGTGGTCGCAGGACGAGCTGGTGCAGCGCGGCCACAACTTCGCCATCGTGGACGAGGTCGACTCCATCCTCGTGGACGAGGCCCGTACGCCGCTGATCATCTCCGGCCCGGCCGACCAGGCCACCAAGTGGTACGGCGACTTCGCCAAGCTCGTGCTGCGCCTGAAGAAGGGCGAGGCCGGCAACCCGCTCAAGGGCGTCGAGGAGACCGGCGACTACGACGTGGACGAGAAGAAGCGCACCGTCGCCATCCACGAGTCCGGTGTCGGCAAGGTCGAGGACTGGCTGGGCATCGACAACCTCTACGAGTCGGTGAACACCCCGCTCGTCGGCTACCTGAACAACGCCATCAAGGCGAAGGAACTGTTCAAGAAGGACAAGGACTACGTCGTCATCGACGGCGAAGTCATGATCGTCGACGAGCACACCGGCCGTATCCTCGCCGGCCGCCGCTACAACGAGGGCATGCACCAGGCGATCGAGGCGAAGGAAGGGGTGGACATCAAGGACGAGAACCAGACGCTCGCCACCATCACCCTCCAGAACTTCTTCCGCCTCTACAACAAGCTTTCCGGCATGACCGGTACGGCGATGACCGAGGCCGCCGAGTTCCACCAGATCTACAAGCTCGGCGTGGTCCCCATCCCGACCAACAAGCCGATGGTGCGCAAGGACCAGTCCGACCTGATCTACCGCACCGAGGTGGCCAAGTTCGAGGCGGTCGTGGACGACATCGCCGAGAAGCACGAGAAGGGCCAGCCGATCCTCGTCGGCACCACCTCCGTCGAGAAGTCCGAGTACCTCTCGCAGCAGCTCAGCAAGCGCGGCATCCAGCACGAGGTGCTGAACGCCAAGCACCACGAGCGTGAGGCGTCGATCGTCGCCCAGGCCGGCCGCAAGGGGGCCGTCACGGTCGCCACCAACATGGCCGGCCGTGGTACGGACATCAAGCTCGGCGGCAACCCCGAGGACCTCGCCGAGGCGGAGCTGCGCCAGCGCGGCCTCGACCCCGAGGAGCACATCGAGGAGTGGGCCGCGGCCCTGCCCGCCGCCCTGGAGAAGGCCGAACAGGCCGTCAAGGCGGAGAAGGAGGAGGTCGAGGAGCTCGGCGGCCTCTACGTCCTCGGCACCGAGCGGCACGAGTCCCGGCGCATCGACAACCAGCTGCGCGGCCGTTCCGGCCGTCAGGGCGACCCCGGCGAGTCCCGCTTCTACCTCTCCCTCGGCGACGACCTGATGCGCCTGTTCAAGGCGCAGATGGTCGAGCGCGTGATGTCCATGGCGAACGTGCCGGACGACGTGCCGATCGAGAACAAGATGGTCACCCGCGCCATCGCCTCCGCGCAGTCGCAGGTCGAGCAGCAGAACTTCGAGACGCGCAAGAACGTCCTGAAGTACGACGAGGTGCTCAACCGGCAGCGCGAGGTCATCTACGGCGAGCGCCGGCGCGTGCTGGAGGGCGAGGACCTGCACGAGCAGGTGCAGCACTTCATGGACGACACGATCGACGCGTACGTCGCCGCGGAGACCGCCGAGGGCTTCCCCGAGGACTGGGACCTGGAGCGGCTGTGGGGCGCCTTCAAGCAGCTCTACCCGGTGAAGGTCACCGTCGAGGAGCTGGAGGAGGCGGCCGGCGACCGTGCGGGTCTGACCGCCGAGTTCATCTCGGAGTCCATCAAGGAGGACATCCACGAGCAGTACGAGGCCCGCGAGGCCCAGCTCGGCTCCGAGATCATGCGGGAGCTGGAGCGGCGGGTCGTGCTGTCGGTCCTCGACCGCAAGTGGCGCGAGCACCTCTACGAGATGGACTACCTCCAGGAGGGCATCGGCCTGCGCGCGATGGCGCAGAAGGACCCGCTGGTCGAGTACCAGCGCGAGGGCTTCGACATGTTCACCGCGATGATGGAGGGCATCAAGGAGGAGTCCGTCGGCTACCTGTTCAACCTGGAGGTCCAGGTCGAGCAGCAGGTCGAGGAGGTGCCGGTCGAGGAGGCCGCCGAGCCGGTCGGCGAGGGCGTCCAGGACGCGGTGCCGGCGCAGGCGGGTGCGGGACGTCCGGAGATCCGGGCCAAGGGCCTCGACGTTCCGCAGCGGCGGGACCTGCACTTCTCCGCGCCGACCGTGGACGGCGAGGGCGGCATCGTCGAGCGCGACCTTGAGGACGACGGGCCGGTGCGGTCGGAGTCGGACGGGCTGACGCGGGCGGAGCGGCGCAAGCAGGCCAAGGGCGGCCGGCGTCGCAAGAAGTGACGCTCACTCCGTGAGGGGCCGGGTTCCTTCGGGGGCCCGGCCCTTCGCGTTGCTCCGTCTTGAGCGCCCTGCGCCGGGGCGCCTGCTGTGCCGCACAACCGCACGACCGCACGACCGCACGATCGGCCACAGCGTGGCTGCCCCCCCGACAGACCACAGGCGTCCCCGCCCGGCCCGGCTAGGGCGCCGCGCGGGGGCCCGTTTCCACGGCCGTGCAGCGCCAGCGCAGGTCGGCGCCGAGTTCGAGGCGGAAGGCGAGGGCGCGGAGCCGGCTGCCCGCGGCGACGCGGGCGAAGACCTCCAGCGCGCCCTCGCGCGCGACGTAGTAGCCGATGTCGCGGACGACCGGGCGGGCGCCCCGCGTGCGCAAGGGGGCGCGCGCGGCGAGGCGGGCCAGGTCGTCGTAGGCGCGGCCCGCCGTGTGGCGGAGCATCCAGTGCACCGGGCGCTGACCGCTGAGGACGGCCAGCAGACGGTCCGCGAAGAGGTCGGTGGGGCGAGGGGGCCCGGCGGGGGCTTGCGGGGCTGTGCGGGGCGGCTGGGCCGGTGCCGGGCCGCTCCGGGACGGCTGCCGGCCTGCCGTACGGGCGGTCGTACGGCTGTCGGCGGACGCGCGGCGCGGGGCCGAGGAGGGGCGGCGGGTGTCGTGGCGGGTCGGGGGGCGGTGGCGGGGGCGGGGGAGAGGGCTGCGGCTCATGACCTTGTTCATGGGGGTCCCCGTTCGGCGGGCCCGGGTGATACCGGGCGGTAACCAGGTGGTGGGGCTCTTGTACGGGGCACGGGACCGCGCGGCAAGGACGCGGGCGGTGGTGGCGAGGGGGCGAGAGGATTCACCCCTCAGGGGGATGGACAGGGTTCTGAGCCCCGAGGTCCCGCGGGTGCACCGGGTGAGGTGTGACGCGTGCGGCTGACGCCTGGGGGGTCTGGGCAGGGACTCGAAAGGGGACAGCCGCACGTATCCTGAAGGCCCTCCGGAAGGCGGGGGCCGCGCCCCCGACCCGGGGTCCCGCGGAGCCTTCGACCAGGAAAGAGCGGCCAGCATGCGCGTCTACGTCCCCCTGACCCTCACCGGTCTCGCCGAGGCGCACAGGACGGGTGAGCTGGGGACCGGCCCCTTCGTCGGGTACGCCGTCACGCCCGCCCTGCGCGAGTGGTGCCGCTCCGACGACATCGAGGAGCTCGAGTACGCCGCGCTCGGCCGGGCCGCGCTCGCCTCCCTGCGCCTGCTCGCGGCCGACGAGGGCGCCCCGCGGCGCCGGGTCGTGGTGGCCGTGGACGTCTCCGACGGCGCCACGACGGTCGACCCGGACCGCGGGCTCGACCCGGCCGCGCTGGGCGAGGTGACCGTGACCGTGACGGTGCCGCTCGCCAAGGCGGCGGCGGTCCATCTCGACGCCGACGACGCGGAGCGGGACGTGAGCGCGGCGGCGCGGGCGCTGGCGGATGCGGACGGCGGGGACGACGACGCGCAGTCCGTCGTGGACGGGGCGGACGACCACGAGCTGCTGTGGTACGCCACGCAGGAGATCCCCAGCCTCGTCGGGCGGGGCTGACCGGGCGGGACCGGCCGCCCGGCCGGATTGTCAGTGGGGGCGGGTACGGTCGTGGGCATGGGGAAGCACGCACGCGCGCACATCGTCTGGGACTGGAACGGGACGCTGTTCCACGACAACGAGGCGATCATCGGGGCGACCAACGCGGCCTTCGCGGAGCTGGGGCTGGCGCCGATCACGCTGGAGCAGTACCGGGCGCTGTACTGCGTGCCCGTGCCGAAGTTCTACGAGCGGCTGATGGGGCGGCTGCCGAGCGAGGCCGAGTGGGAGCTGATGGACGGGATATTCCATCGGCGGTACGCGGAGCAGCGGGCGCGGTGCGCGTTGACCGACGGGGCGGCGGAGCTGCTCCGGGGGTGGCGGACGGCGGGGCACAGCCAGTCCCTGCTGAGCATGTACGGGCACGAGGAACTGGTGCCGCTCGTGCGGGGGTTCGGGATCGAGGAGCAGTTCCTGCGCGTCGACGGGCGGACGGGGCCGTCCGGGGGGAGCAAGGCGGAGCACATGGTGCGGCATCTGTCCCGGCTCACGGGGGCGGTGGAGCCGGGGCGGACGGTCGTGATCGGGGACGCGGCGGACGACGCCGTGGCGGCGCGGTACGTGGGGGCCGGGGCGGTGCTGTACACCGGCGGGTCGCACAGCAGGGCCAGCCTGGAGGAGGTCGGCGTGCCCGTGGTGGACACGCTGGCGGAGGCGGTGGAGGTCGCGCAGCGCATAGCCGTAGCCGCGTGAGCGGGCCTTCGTGGGCGCCCTGTGCGCCGCGGCTGCTCAGTTCACCGGCGCCTTCGCCCGCAGCACCTTGACGAACTCCCGCATCCACGACGGATGATCCGGCCAGGCGCGGGCGGAGACCAGCGTGCCGTCGATCACGGTCTCCGTGTCCTGGAAGCTCGCGCCGGCGGACTGCATGTCGGGCTCCAGCGCCGGGTACGCGGTGACGCGCCGGCCGCGCAGGGTGTCGATCGCGGCGGTGAGCAGGGGGCCGTGGCAGATCTGGGCGACCGGTTTGTCCGCGTCGAAGAAGGCCTTGAGGATCTTGCGCAGTTCGGGGTCGTTGCGCAGGTACTCGGGGGCCCGGCCGCCGGGGATGACGAGGGCGGCGTACGCGCCGGGGTCGACCTCGGAGAAGGCGAGGTCGGCGGGCCAGGTGTACCCCGGCTTCTCGGTGTAGGTGTCGTAACCGGGCTCGAAGTCGTGCACGACGAAGCGGAGGGTCTTGCGGGAGGGGGCCGCGATGTCGACGTCGTAGCCTTCCTCGCGCAGGCGCTGGTAGGGGTAGAGGACCTCCAGGGACTCCGCGGCGTCGCCGGTGACGATGAGGATCTTCGCGGGCATGTCGGCGCTCCTCCGGGACAGACGGGGACGGACCCCTCGGCAACTCCTGGTCCGTCGCTTTCAGAGTGCTGCGCGGGACGGCGAGCCGCTACCCCGCCCCGCCCCTCACCTGGCCGAATCCGGTTACGCCACCCGGACGGCCCCCGGCCCTGTGCAGAACGTCAAAGTTTGACCCCCTGTTTTGTACACATACGGCTCATGACGGTTCCGGGGTGAGGGGCGATAGCCTGGTGGCGTGATCAGCGCGATAGCTCGCGGGAGCGATGTGGCTCCCGCCCCGCGCCCGGGTTGCACGGAGAACCTCCGTGACCGGGCGGCGCTCGCTGGTCCTCGCGGGCGGGACGGGGGCGCCGATGCCCCCAGGACGCCGAGGCCGGCCCGGAATGCGACGGTGCCGAGAGCGGCGTCACACTCGACGGCCGTGTCGGAAATGGCTGAATACCCCCCGCTCATCCCGCCTGGCGGCATAGCGTCGGAACGGACCGGAAACCCCGGGCCGTGGCGTCGAGCCGCAGGGGAAGAGCCAGTACTTCCTTCTACGTCACGCAACGGCGCGCGACAGGAGCCAGAGGACAATGCAGACCAAGCTGGACGAAGCCAAGGCCGAGCTGCTCGAACGGGCCGCCCGGGTAGCTGAGAACAGCCCGGTCGGGGGGAACCTACCGACCGGGTCGACGGGCGAGGGCTCCCCGGACACCCCGGACAGCGAATCCACCCTCGCGTTCCTCCAGCGCTACTACCTGCACACCGCACCCGAGGACCTCGCCGACCGCGACCCGGTGGACGTCTTCGGCGCCGCGGTCTCGCACTACCGTCTCGCCGAGAACCGTCCCCAGGGCACCGCGAACGTCCGGGTCCACACTCCGACGGTCGAGGAGAACGGCTGGACGTGCAGCCACACGGTCGTCGAGGTCGTGACCGACGACATGCCGTTCCTGGTCGACTCCGTCACCAATGAGCTGACCCGGGGCGGCCGCGGCATCCATGTCGTGATCCACCCGCAGTTCGTGGTCCGCCGCGACCTCACCGGCAGGCTGCTGGAGATCCTGCCGACCCCGGCCACCTCCGCCGACGCCGCCGGCCTGCCGCACGACGCGCACGTCGAGTCGTGGATCCACGTCGAGGTCGACCGCGAGACCGACCGCGCCGATCTGAAGCAGATCACCTCCGACCTGCTGCGCGTGCTGTCCGACGTCCGCGAGGCCGTCGAGGACTGGGAGAAGATGCGGGAGGCGGCGGCGCAGATCGCCGGCGAGCTGGAGAGCGAGCCGGTCCCCGCCGACCTGCCGAAGCCCGAGGTCGAGGAGGCGCGCGAACTGCTGCGCTGGCTCGCCACCGACCACTTCACCTTCCTGGGCTTCCGCGAGTACCAGCTGCGCGAGGACGACACCCTGGCCGCCGTGCCCGGCACCGGCCTCGGCATCCTGCGTTCCGACCCGCACCACGCCGAGGACGACCAGCACCCGGTCAGCCCCTCCTTCGAGCGGCTGCCGGCCGACGCGCGCGCCAAGGCCCGCGAGCACAAGCTGCTGGTGCTGACCAAGGCGAACAGCCGGGCCACCGTGCACCGGCCGTCGTACCTGGACTACATCGGCGTCAAGAAGTTCGACAAGGACGGCAATGTCGTCGGGGAGCGCCGCTTCCTCGGCCTGTTCTCCTCGGCCGCGTACACCGAGTCGGTGCGCCGCGTACCGGTCATCCGCCGCAAGGTCGCCGAGGTCCTGGACCGCGCCGGGTTCTCGCCCAACAGCCACGACGGCCGCGACCTGCTCCAGATCCTGGAGACCTACCCGCGCGACGAGCTGTTCCAGACGCCCGCCGCCGAGCTCCAGTCGATCGTCACCAGCGTGCTCTACCTCCAGGAGCGCCGCCGGCTGCGCCTGTACCTGCGCCAGGACGAATACGGCCGCTACTACTCGGCCCTCGTCTACCTGCCGCGCGACCGCTACACCACCGGCGTGCGCCTGCGGATCATCGAGATCCTGAAGGAGGAGCTGGGCGGCACCAGCGTCGACTTCACCGCCTGGAACACCGAGTCGATCCTGTCCCGGCTGCACTTCGTCGTCCGCGTCCCGCAGGGCACCGAACTGCCCGAGCTGTCGGAGGCCGACAAGGACCGCATCGAGGCCCGCCTGGTCGAGGCCGCCCGCTCCTGGACGGACGGGTTCGCCGAGGCGCTCAACGCCGAGCTGGGCGAGGAGCGTGCCGCCGAGCTGCAGCGCCGCTACGCCAACGCCTTCCCCGAGGGCTACAAGGCCGACCACACGCCGCGCGCGGCCGTGGCCGACCTCGTGCACCTGGAGCGGCTGACCGAGGAGCCGGGCAACGACTTCGCGCTGAGCCTGTACGAGCCGGTCGGCGCCGCCCCCGACGAGCGCCGCTTCAAGATCTACCGCAAGGGCGCCTCCGTCTCCCTGTCCGCCGTGCTGCCCGTCCTGCAGCGCATCGGCGTCGAGGTCGTGGACGAGCGGCCGTACGAGCTGCGCTGCTCGGACCGCACCACCGGCTGGATCTACGACTTCGGTCTGCGCATCCCCAGGTCGCTCGGCGCCGCCGGCGGCGACTTCCTGGGCGACGACGGCCGTGAGCGCTTCCAGGAGGCGTTCGCCGCGACCTGGACCGGCCGCGCGGAGAACGACGGCTTCAACGCCCTCGTGCTCAGCGCCGGGCTGACCTGGCGCGAGGCGATGGTGCTGCGCGCCTACGCCAAGTACCTGCGCCAGGCCGGTTCGACCTTCTCGCAGGACTACATGGAGGACACCCTCCGCAACAACGTCCACACCACCCGGCTGCTCGTCTCGCTGTTCGAGGCGCGTATGTCCCCGGAGCGCCAGCAGGCCGGCCTGGAGCTGACGGACGCCCTGCTGGAGGAGCTGGACGCGGCCCTGGACCAGGTGGCGAGCCTGGACGAGGACCGCATCCTGCGCTCCTTCCTGACCGTCATCAAGGCGACCCTGCGCACCAACTTCTTCCAGCGGCGCCCCGACGGCCACCCGCACGACTACGTGTCGATGAAGTTCGACCCGCAGGCCATTCCCGACCTGCCCGCGCCGCGCCCGGCGTTCGAGATCTGGGTGTACTCGCCGCGCGTCGAGGGCGTGCACCTGCGCTTCGGCAAGGTCGCGCGCGGCGGTCTGCGCTGGTCCGACCGGCGCGAGGACTTCCGCACCGAGATCCTCGGCCTGGTCAAGGCGCAGATGGTGAAGAACACCGTCATCGTGCCGGTCGGCGCCAAGGGCGGCTTCGTCGCCAAGCAGCTGCCGGACCCGGCCGTGGACCGGGACGCGTGGCTCGCGGAGGGCGTCGCCAGCTACAAGACGTTCATCTCGGCGCTGCTCGACATCACCGACAACATGGTCGCCGGCGAGGTCGTGCCGCCCAAGGACGTGGTGCGGCACGACGGCGACGACACCTACCTGGTCGTCGCGGCCGACAAGGGCACCGCCACCTTCTCCGACATCGCCAACGGGGTCGCCGAGAAGTACAACTTCTGGCTGGGCGACGCCTTCGCCTCCGGTGGTTCGGCGGGCTACGACCACAAGGGCATGGGCATCACCGCGCGCGGCGCGTGGGAGTCCGTCAAGCGGCACTTCCGCGAGCTGGGCGTGGACACCCAGTCCGAGGACTTCACGGTCGTCGGCATCGGTGACATGTCCGGCGACGTGTTCGGCAACGGCATGCTGCTGTCCGAGCACATCCGTCTGGTCGCCGCCTTCGACCACCGGCACATCTTCATCGACCCGAACCCGGACGCGGCCACCTCGTACGCCGAGCGCCGCCGCCTGTTCGAGCTGCCCCGCTCCAGCTGGGCCGACTACGACACCGAGCTGCTGTCGGCGGGCGGCGGGATCTTCCCGCGCAGCGCCAAGTCGATCCAGCTCAACGCGCACATCCGCGAGGCCCTCGGCATCGAGGGCAAGGTCGCCAAGATGACCCCGGCCGACCTGATGAAGACGATCCTTGAGGCGCCGGTCGACCTGCTGTGGAACGGCGGCATCGGCACCTACGTGAAGTCGTCCGCGGAGTCCAACGCGGACGTCGGCGACAAGGCCAACGACGCCATCCGCGTCGACGGTGCCGACCTGCGCGTCAAGGTCGTCGGTGAGGGCGGCAACCTGGGACTGACCCAGCTCGGCCGCATCGAGTTCGCCCACCACGGCGGCAAGATCAACACCGACGCGATCGACAACAGCGCCGGCGTGGACACCTCCGACCACGAGGTGAACATCAAGATCCTGCTGAACGGCCTGGTCGCGGACGGCGACATGACCGTCAAGCAGCGCAACAAGCTGCTCGCGGAGATGACCGACGAGGTCGGTTCGCTGGTGCTGCGCAACAACTACGCGCAGAACACCGCGCTCGCCAACGCGCTGTTCCAGGCCAAGGACATGCTCCACGCCCAGCAGCGGTTCCTCCGCCACCTGGTGCGCGAGGGCCACCTGGACCGGGCGCTGGAGTTCCTGCCGACCGACCGCCAGATCCGCGAGCGCCTCGGCCAGGGCCAGGGCCTGACCGGCCCCGAGACGGCCGTCGTCATGGCGTACACGAAGATCACGGTCGCCGAGGAGCTGCTGGGCACCTCGCTGCCGGACGACCCGTACCTGCGCGGCCTGCTGCACGCCTACTTCCCGACCGCCCTGCGCGAGCGGTTCACGGAAGCCGTCGACAACCACCCGCTGCGCCGCGAGATCACCACCACGGTGCTGGTCAACGACACGGTCAACACGGGCGGTACGACGTATCTGCACCGCCTGCGCGAGGAGACCGGCGCCTCCCTGGAGGAGATCGTCCGGGCCCAGACCGCGGCCCGCGCGATCTTCTGCTCGGCCCCGGTGTGGGACGCGGTGGAGGCCCTGGACAACCAGGTCGACGCCGGCGTCCAGACCCGCATCCGTCTGCACTCGCGCCGTCTGGTCGAGCGCGGCACCCGCTGGCTGCTCAACAACCGGCCGCAGCCGCTCCAG
The DNA here is from genome assembly GCF_053598955.1 of Streptomyces sp. NPDC001056. Classification (NCBI taxonomy): domain Bacteria; kingdom Bacillati; phylum Actinomycetota; class Actinomycetes; order Kitasatosporales; family Streptomycetaceae; genus Streptomyces; species Streptomyces sp. NPDC001056. The sequence continues at coordinate 27,701 of NZ_JBSFLI010000016.1, forward strand.
CTCGCCGAGACGGTGGAGTTCTTCGCCGAGCGCGTCGAGCAGGTCTGGCAGCAGCTGCCCAAGCTGGTGCGGGGCGCGGACCTGGAGTGGTACCAGCACGTGTACGACGAGCTGTCGGCGGCCGGCGTCCCGGACGAACTCGCCAGCCGCGTGGCCGGGTTCTCCTCCGCCTTCCCGGCGCTCGACATCGTGTCGGTGGCCGACCGCATGGGCAAGGAGCCGCTGGACGTCGCCGAGGTCTACTACGACCTCGCCGACCGCCTCGGCATCACCCAGCTGATGGACCGCATCATCGAGCTGCCGCGCAACGACCGCTGGCAGTCCATGGCCCGCGCCTCCATCCGCGAGGACCTCTACGCGGCGCACGCGGCCCTCACCGCGGACGTGCTCGCGGTGGGCAACGGCACCTCGTCGCCGGAGCAGCGCTTCACGGCCTGGGAGCAGAAGAACGCCCCCATCCTGAGCCGGGCGCGCACCACCCTGGAGGAGATCCGCGGTTCGGACTCCTTCGACCTCGCCAACCTGTCGGTGGCGATGCGGACGATGCGGACGCTGCTGCGCACGCACTCGTAGCCGCGCCGATACCCGTACGAGGCCGAGAACGCCCCGAGCCGATGAGGAATCGGCCCGGGGCGTTCCTTTTCTTGCCGACCTTTGCACAAAGGAGATGGGTGGATTTACCTTTTCCTGCTCATCGGTTTCTTTCGGATAGGGTTTGCGCTGTCCATCGTTCTCGCCTCCGCTTTTCGTTTTCTCGTCTATCGGACATGGGTGTTCCAGCAGAATGCACGCAGCGCAGTCTGACCTCGAAGAACAGGTGAGCCGCCGGGAGCCGTCGAGCGGCGGCGCGCGGGCGGCGCGGGCGGTGCCGCAGGTGGCCGCGGTGCTCGTGGTGGCGCTGCTGCTGGCGGTGATCGTCCGGCTGCCGTGGATCGGCGACCTCGGCATGCACGCGGCCACGATCCAGCGGCTCGGGCACGACCTGCTGCACCCCGGCAATCCGCTGGTCGACGCGGACACGCCGAGTCCGTACTACTCGCCGTGGATGCTGCTGCTGGGCGCGCTCGCCAAGGTGAGCGGTCTGTCGGTGTTCGTGGTGCTGCGCATCGGCGCGCTCGTGGGTCTGACCCTGCTGGTCACGGGGGTGTGGCGGTACGTCCGCACGCTCAGCGCGCATCGCGCCGCGCCGGCGCTCGCCCTGCTCGGCCTGGTGCTGCTGTGGGGGACCGACGTCCTCAACTGGAGCGGTTTCATCGGGCTGCACTCCCTCGCCCTGACCATCTCCTATCCGAGCGTGTTCGCGCTCGGGCTCACCTTCCACTTCTGGGCCTGGCTCACCCGGTCGCTGCGGTCGCGGGCGTCCTGGGGGCGCTGGCTGGGGCTCGGCGTGCTGTGGGCGCTGATCCTGCTCTGCCACCAGTTCACGGGCGTCGTCGCCACGCTCGGGGCGCTGGCCATGGTCGTCTCCGCCCGTCCGGGCCGGGACGTGTGGCTGCGGCTCGGGGGCGGCTTGGCGCTCGGGGCCGTGCTGCTGTGGCTGTGGCCGTACTACGACTTCTTCTCGCTGTTCTCCGCCGGGGCGGATCTGGAGGCGATCCACAAGTCGCTGTACCAGCACCTGTTCGTACGGTTCGGGCTGGTGCTGCTGGGGGTGGCGGCGCTGGTGCCGCGCCTGCGGCGAAACCGGTGGGACGCGCTGGCGCTCTTCTTCGTCCTCGGCGCGCTGGTCGTCGCGGCCGGCGGGCTGACCGGGCACTACTCCTGGGGCCGCGCGCTGCCCGCCGCGCTGATCCCGGCGCAGCTCGCGGCCGCGCTGGAGGTGGTGTCCGCCGGGCGGCGGGCGGTGCGGGCCGGGTGGGCGTGTGCGCTCGGCCTCGCGCTGGCGGTGGGGGCGTGGGCGCAGGCCGGGACGCTCGGGTACGTGACCGGGAAGGACGCGCTGCCGTCCGTGCTGGCCGCCAGGTACGAGGCGCCGTGGACCGGTTATCACTGGATCACGCCGTGGGTGCGGTACGGGGACGTGGTGATGGCCCGGACGTTTCCGGCGCGGCAGATTCCGGCGTACGGGGGATACACCGTGGCGCCGGGTTATCCGGATGTGTTTCTCCGGGACTCCGCGCGGCGGTCGGCCGCGGTGGACCGGTTCTTCGCGGGCGGGACGTCCGCGGCGCAGCGACGGGGGATCGTGCGGGAATACGGGGTCCGGTGGGTCGTGGGCTCGGCCGACCTGGCCGGCCCCGGCCTGCGGAGGGTGACGACGGGTCCCGGGCACCAGGTCCTGTACCGCGTCGAGCCCTGAAGCACCCCGTAAGGGGCGCGGGGAACCGCGCGACAAACCACCGCGGGCCCGTGGATGTCCACGGGCCCGCGGTACTACGGCACTGTCCCGGGAGTTACTTCAGGACGCTCGCCACCAGCTTCGCCGCCCTGCGCACCCTCGGCCGGGCGATCTTGTGCAGGACCGGCCGGATCACCGCCGCCGTCACCCCCACCGGCTCCCAGCGCAGCTGCAGGCGGCCGGGGTTGCGTCCCTCCGGTTCCACCGTGACCTCGTGCGGCGTCGCCCCCGAGCGGTAGTCGACGCGGGTCGTGGCCGTCGGGAAGTCCAGGGGGGCCAGGAGGACGCCGGAGTTCCACAGGCCCTGCTGGTTGAGGCGGACCAGGGGGTGGCGGATGCCCTGGAAGCCCTGGAGGGGAATGCGCGCGGCGGCGAGGTCCAGCCGTACCGTGCCCTCGAAGACACCCGGGCTGACCGGGTCCAGACGGAACGGCACCGTCATCCGGCGCCCGCCGGGGGAGACGATCAGTCCGGCACGCTGGGGTCCGACGGGAAGCCGCAGCCCCGGGTCGTACGTGCGGACGGACAGCGTCAGCGTCGCCCCGCTGCCCCGGCTCAGCTCCGTGATCTCGTGCCGGAACTGCGCCGTCGGGAAGGGGCGCGTGTCCAACTCCAGGTCGGAGACGTCCAGTTCGCGTCGGCCCCGCTCGGTGTCGGGAACGCCCGCTCCCCAGTACGGCACGCCCGCCGCGTCCGTCGTGATCTGCCGTGGCGCGACGTCCTGGCCGAGCCCCCGCGCCGCGAGCCGCGCGTCCGCGAGGCGGCCGGAGCGGAGCAGCTCCAGGACCACCCGTTCGGGCCGCGGCAGCCGGGCGAACGCGCCCGGCGCCAGCGTGTCCAGGTACGGGTTCATGATGTCGGCGAACGCGCCGAGCCATTCCTCGTCCCGGTACGGCAGGTCGCCGGCGTACATCCGGAAGTCGTGCTTGAGGAACTTGAAGTCCTTGTCCTCGCGCAGCCCCGCGTGCCCGCTCTCCACCAGGAAGTCGTCGATGAGCCGCTGCACGTGGACCCGGTCACGCACGTTGCTGACCTTGTGCCGCTGGTTGGAGATGGACGCCGACGCGGCCGCCGCGTACGGGTCGATGTACCAGACGTACACCGGGTCCGGGATGATCGTGAACGCCTTCGCCAGGCAGTACGCCTGGGCCGAGAAGAGCTGGTCCTCGTAGTGGATGCCCTCGGGGAAGCGCAGTGCGTGCCGGTCCAGGAAGGACCGCGCGTACATCTTGCTGGTCGACAGGTGCTCGAACAGCAGCCGCGGGTCCTCCTCGATGCCCTCGACCGTGCGCCGCTCGGCGACCAGGTGCGGCATCCACGTCGTGCGCCGCCCGTTGTCCACCCGCACCCGGCGCACCGCGCCCATGGTGAAGTCGACCTCGCGCTCGCGGTGCGCGGCCAGCAGCAACTCCACGGCTCGCGGCGGCAGTTCGTCGTCGCTGTCGAGGAACATCAGATACGGCGCGCGGGCGATCTCGATGGCCCGGTTGCGGGGGGCGCTGCACCCGCCGCTGTTCTCCGGCAGCCGGAGATAGCGCACGCGCGGGTCCTCCGCCTCCAGACGGCGCGCCACCGCGGGCGTGTCGTCGGTGGAGTGGTCGTCGCTGATGACGATCTCGATGTCGGCGTGCGTCTGCGCGCGCAGCGAGGCGACCGCCCGGGGCAGGCGGGCCGCGTCGTTGTACACGATGACGGTGACCGTGACGTCGGGGGTCGTGGCCGGGCTCGTCATGCCGTGGCCTCCTCGGGGGTCGGGGCGGGGGTGCGGTCCTCGATCGGCAGCACCGGTGGCAGCGCCTCCTCCGGTTCGCCCAGGAACACCCGGCGTACGACCCGTTCGGCGGCGCGCCCGTCGTCGTACTCGCAGAACCGGCGCCGGAAGGCGGCGCGGGCCTTGGCCGCGTTGTCGTCGCGCCAGGCGCCGGAGCGGAAGATCTCCGTCAGCTCCTCCTGGGTGCGGGCGACCTGGCCCGGATGGTCGGTCATCAGGTCGAAGTAGACGCCGCGGGTGGTGCGGTAGGTCTCCCAGTCGTCGGCGTAGACGACGATCGGGCGGTCCAGGTTGGCGTAGTCGAACATGATCGACGAGTAGTCCGTGACCAGCGCGTCGGCGGCCAGGCACAGTTCCTCGACGGGGTCGTAGGAGGAGACGTCGATGAGCCGGCCGGAGCGGCGCAGGCCGGTCAGCGGGGAGGTGGCGCCGCCGTAGAAGTAGTGGGCGCGCACCAGCAGGACCGTGTCCTCGCCCAGCCGGTCGGCGAGTTCGGCGAGGTCGAGGCGGGGGGTGAAGCCGGCCTCGTAGTCGCGGTGGGTGGGGGCGTAGAGGATCGCCGTCTTGCCGGGGGCGATGCCGAGCCGGGCGCGGGCCGCGCGGACCGCCTCCGCGTCGCTCGTGTAGAAGACGTCGTTGCGCGGATAGCCGTAGTCCAGCGAGGTGTAGCGGGCCGGGTAGGCGCGCTCCCACATCCGGGTGGAGTGGCTGTTGGCGCTGACGCTGTAGTCCCAGCGGTCGATGCGGGCGAGCAGCGCGGCGAAGTCCAGCCCCTTGGCGGCGGCCGGGTGTTCCATCTGGTCCAGGCCCATGCGCTTGAGCGGGGTGCCGTGGTGGGTCTGGAGGTGGACGGCGTCGGGCCGTTTGACCACCGCGTTGGGGAAGTTGACGTTGTTGACGAGGTACTTGGCGGTGGCCAGCACCTCCCAGTAGCGGCGGGTACCCGGGACCACGTGGTCGGTGCCGGGCGGCAGCAGGGCCGTGTTGTCCTTGGACACCACCCACACCGGGTGGATGTGCGGGGCGAGCCGGGCCAGCTCGGCGGCGATCGCGGCCGGGTTGCAGGCCACCCCGCGCTCCCAGTAGGCCGCGAACACCGCCAGGTCGGGATCGACGGGGCGGCTCAGGGCGCGCCGGTACTGCTGTTCGCGCAGCTTGGCGCCCACCTCGCGCTTGCGGGTGCGCACGGCCTTCCTGGCGGCGCGGCGGGCGCGGTTGGCGGCCTGGAACGCGCGGTACCTGGTGTACGCGCCCTCCTCCAGCAGGGCGTGCCGTACGCCCTCCACGCCCGCCGGGCGCTCGTGGCGCTCGGGGCGCCAGCGCACCGCCGCGAGAGAGGCGCGGCGGAAGAACTCGCGGGCCACGTCGTCGGGCAGGTTCTCACCGGCGAAGGTGCGTACCAGGTCGCGCATCATCAGGTCGTAGAGCACCACCCGCGGGGCGCGGCGGTCGCGGGTGAGCGGCATCAGCGCCTCGTAGCGCTCGATGAGCCCGAAGCGGTCCTCGGGGGCGAGCGGCGGCAGGCTCTCGGGGCGCAGCTCGCGGTTCTCGTACGCCACCTGGTTGAGGCAGGCGACGCGGCCCGCGCACAGCAGGGCGGTACCGGCGGCGCGCGGCTCGTCCTCGGTGGTGAGCAGCTCCTCGTGGGCCTGCCAGAACTCCCTGCGCAGGGCGCGGTTGCCGAGCAGCGGGGTGAGGCGCAGCAGGTCGGCGGCCTCGTCCAGCGGCAGGGCGGCGCGGCCGACGGCGGCGAGGAAGCGGCCGTCGCGGGAGGGGCGGGCGGCGCTCTGCCAGGTGGTGGTGAGGTGGTCGAGGAGGAGGACGTCCACGGTGTCGTCCAGCTCGGCGGCGCGCTCGGCGATCAGGCGGGGCGCGCCGGCCGGCAGGCCGTCCTTGGCGTGCACGAAGTGCAGCCAGCGGCCCGAGGCGCGCGCGGCGCCCGCGGCGCGGGCGGCCGCGTCCGTGGTGCCGTCGGGGAGCGGGACCACGACGGTGTCGGGGGCGTGTCCCTCGGCCGTCTCGCGGGCCCAGTCACCGACCGCGGCGACCACGATCTCGGCGTCGGACAGGGGATGCGCTTCCAGGGAGTCGAGTAGCTCCGTCAGATGCCCCTGCGCGTTGGGTCCGTAGACGATGACGCTGAGTTGGGGCATCGCGATGGACTCCTTCGGCTCTTCGGTGGAGGATCACCCTTCATAACATACTGTCACTAAGCGGATGAAAGGGATGACCACGTTCGGGGTAAGAAGAAGGGACCCGGTTGTTAGACAGACGTCCCGGGTCCCTGGTTGCCCCCCTTGGCCACCTTTACGCGGTGATGAGTTTCCGGGCGCGTTACGCGTCCTTCTTCGGGGCGGGCTTCTTCGCCTTGTCGGACTTGTCGCCGGTGAAGGCCTCGTACTCCTTCATGACCTCCTCGGTGGGGCCGTCCATGCGCAGCTCGCCGCGCTCCAGCCACAGCGTCCGCTCGCAGGTGTCGCGGATCGACTTGTTGTTGTGGCTGACCAGGAAGACGGTGCCCGCCGTCGCGCGCAGCTCGCGGATCCGCTCCTCCGAGCGCACCTGGAACCTGCGGTCGCCGGTGGCCAGGGCCTCGTCGATGAGCAGCACGTCGTGGTCCTTGGCGGCGGCGATGGAGAAGCGCAGCCGGGCGGCCATGCCGGAGGAGTACGTGCGCATCGGAAGGGTGATGAAGTCGCCCTTCTCGTTGATCCCGGAGAAGTCGACGATGTCCTGGTAGCGCTCCTTGATCTGCTCGCGGGACATGCCCATGGCGAGGCCCCCGAGGTGGACGTTGCGTTCACCGGTGAGGTCGTTCATCAGTGCCGCGTTGACGCCGAGGAGGGAGGGCTGACCGTTGGTGTAGATGTGGCCGTTCTCCACCGGCAGCAGGCCGGCGACGGCCTTGAGCAGGGTGGACTTGCCGGAGCCGTTGGTGCCGATGAGGCCGATCGCCTCGCCCTTGTAGGCGACGAACGACACCTTCTTCACCGCGTGCACCCGGCGCACGCCGGCGGCTTTCTCGGCCTGCTTGCGGCGCATGATGCGGTTGAGGGCGGCGGTGGCGGAGCCGCGGCCCGCGCCGGTGCCGTTGACCCGGTAGACGATGTCGACCCCGTCGGCGACGACGGTGGGGACCCGGTCGGTGTGCGCGATCTGCTGGGTGCGCTCGGTCTGCTCAGCCACGGCCGTACGTCTCCTCAGACTTCCAGAAGTAGATGAAGCCGCCGACACCGGCGAGCAGGGCCCAGCCGACGGCGATCGGCCACACGTGCGGGGGCAGCTGCCGGGCGTGGAAGCTGTCGATCAGGGCGAAGCGCATGAGGTCGATGTAGACCGCGGCGGGGTTGGTCTGCAGCAGGACGGTGACGACGTGCGGCAGGTGGTCGTTCTTGGTGAGCTTGTCGATGCTCCACATCACGCCGGACACGTACATCCAGGTGCGCAGGATGAACGGCATCAGCTGGGCGATGTCGGGGGTCTTGGCGCCCCAGCGGGCCATGATCATCGCCACGCCCGCGTTGAAGGTGAACTGGAGGAACAGCGCGGGGATCACCAGGAGCCAGGAGACGCTGACCGGCACGCCGAAGCAGAGCAGGATGACGACGAGGGCGGCCATCGAGAACAGCAGCTGCTGGAGCTGCTGGATGCAGAAGGAGATCGGCAGGGCGGCGCGCGGGAAGTGCAGGGCGCGCACCAGGCCGAGGTTGCCGGAGATCGCCCGGGTGCCGACCTGGATCGAGCTCTGCGTGAACGTCCACACGAACACGCCGGTGACCAGGAAGGGGATGTAGTCCGGGACGCCCCTCTTGGTGCCGAGCAGGACGCCGAAGATGAAATAGTAGACCGCCGCGTTCAGCAGCGGGGTCATGACCTGCCAGACCTGGCCGAGCTTCGCCTCGCTGTACTGCGCGGTGAGCTTGGCGGTGGCGAAGGCGGTGATGAAGTGGCGCCGGTCCCACAGCTGGCGGATGTACTCCGGCAGCGAGGGGCGGGCGCCGCTCACCGACAGGCCGTGCCGGGCGGCCAGCGCCTTGAGGTCGTCGGCCGGGGCCTGGATCGGGGGCGGTGTGTCGAGGACCTGGCTCACATCCGCTGCTTTCGCTCGGGGGGAGGGGGGTGCCACGGCTCCGACTGTGGCCGGGTCCGCGGCGGGCCGGTCCCGTGGTCCGCCGTTTCCTTACGATTCTCTTCACGTTCTCTTACGACGGGACGGGACCGTATCGTCGCAACGTGAGCGTAGAACCATGTGACGTCGCAACGCAACCGTTTCGTCGTAACGCCCTATGCTGGTTCCATGACCACGAACGCCGCCGGGCCCGCCGACGAACCGCCGAAGCCTGCGCGCCGCCGTACCCCTGCCGGGGCCGCGGTGCTGCGCCCGGATGTGACCGAGGCCATCCGGGCGGCCGTCTTCGAGGAACTGGCCGCGGTGGGCTACGCGCGCATGAGCATCGAGGGGATCGCGCGGCGGGCGGGGGTCGGCAAGACGGCGGTGTACCGGCGCTGGCGCTCCAAGCTCCACCTCGTGCTCGACGTGGTCTCCGCGATGGCGGTCCTGGGCCTGCCCGTGCCGGACACGGGCTCCCTGGAGGGCGACCTGCGCCTCCTCTACGAGGTGACCTCCCGCGCCCTGCGCCACCCGGTCGCCTCCCAGATCATCCCCGACCTCCAGGCCGAGGCCGCCCGCAACCCCGACATCGCCGAGGCATTCCAGAAGGCCCTGCGTGACGGCCAGGAGGGCGTGGCCAGCAAGATCGTCGCCGCGGCCACCGCCCGCGGCGAACTCCGCCCCGACCTCGACCCCGACCTCTCCCTCGACCTCATCTCCGGCCCCCTGTACTGGCGCTCCGTGGTCATCCGCTCCCCGAAGCCCCCGAAGGGCTATCTGGAGAAGCTGGCACGGGCGACGGCGGGGGCGCTGAAGGCGCTGTGAGGGCGGCGGGGCTCAGGCGGGGGTGAGAGCGCGGGCGAGGGCGACCAGGTCCGGTGCGCGCAGGACGCGCCCGCCGAAGCCCGGGAGCGGTACGTGCAGGACGCGCGTCCAGCGCTCCGGTACGGCGCCGATCCCGTGGACGGCCCCCGCCAGCGCACCGGTGACCGCCGCCACGGTGTCCGTGTCGCCGCCCAGGTCGACGGCCGCGCGGACGGCCTCCTCGTACGACCCCGTCGTCCGCAGCGCCCACACGGCGGACCCGAGGCAGGGCCAGACCGCGCCGTTGAACTCGGTGGCCCGGTCCGGGTGCCAGCCGGGGGCGAGCACCACGGCGAACCGCTCCCGGTGACCGGGGCGCAGGGCGGTCAGCGTCTTGGGCACGGCGGCCAGCGGGTCGTCGCCGGCCAGCGCCACCCGCACCAGTTCGTGCAGCACGGCCGTGCCCTCGCCGGCGGCGGGGTCGCCGTGGGTGAGCGCGGCGAGACGGCGGGCGGCGTCGAGGGTGGCGGTACGGCCGTGCCGCGCGAAGTACACCGCGGAGGGCGCGGCCCGCATCAACGCCCCGTTTCCCGCGGCCCGCTGACTGCTCCGGAAGTGCAGCTCGGCGGCGGTGTCCCACGGATGTCCGCCGGTCAGCACGGCCTCCGTCTGCAACCCGATGTCCTTCGGCTCGGCGGCGGCCCAGCGCCGGAAGCGCCGGAAGACGTCGGCGAGATCGAGGCCGCCGCGCTCCAGGAGCGACTCCCCGACGAGTACGGCCATCTGCGTGTCGTCCGTGGCCTCCCCGGGCTCCCAGCCGCCACCGCCGCACATCTCGCCGCCGGGGGTCGGGAAGCGCTGCGAGAAAGCGCCCTCGGGCCCGAACTCGAAGGGCGCGCCCAGGGCGTCGCCGACCGCGGAGCCGACGACGGCACCGATGGCCCGATCGAGGGCTGAGGGAGCGGGAGGCACGGGCTCAGCGTACTGAGGCGGACCGGGTGCCGGACCGCCCCCGGGGATCAGCCCCCCAGCATCTTGTCGCGCACCGGGATCCAGTCCAGCGCGGAGCGGATGCCGTCCTCCAGGGACAGTTCCGGTGTCCAGCCCAGCAGCCGGGCCGCGCGGTCGCTCGTGGTGTAGCCGCCGGCGACGTCGCCGGGCCGTGGATCGGTGTCGATCGTCGCGAGGGGGGTGCTCACGACGTTGTTGAAGGCCGCGCACAGCTCCCGCACCGTCGTGCCGGAGCCCGTGCCCAGGTTGATCGCGATCGACGGCTCCGCCTCGTCGAGGATGGCGTCGAAACGCTCGATCGCCGCGATGTGGGCCGCCGCGAGGTCCCAGACGTGCACGTAGTCGCGGATGCCCGTGCCGTCGCGCGTCGGGTAGTCCACGCCGGTGACCGGGAACGGCGTGCCGTTCTGGTGGGCCTGGATCAGCATCCCGAGCGCGTGGCTGGGCCGCTTGAGCTGGAGACCGGTGCGCAGCAGGGGATCGGAGCCGACCGGGTTGAAGTAGCGCAGGGACAGCACCCGCATCTTCCCGGCCGCGGCGATGTCGGCGAACATCTCCTCGCACACCGCCTTGGTCCGGGCGTAGGGGCTCTGCGGCGCCAGCGGCGAGTCCTCGGTGACGGGGGAGCCGTCCTCGGCCCGGTAGATGGAGGCCGAACTGCTGAAGATGAGGCGGTCGCAGCCGTTGCGGTGCAGATGGCCGACGAAGGCCAGGCTCTTGGCGACGTTCGCCTCGTAGTAGCCGATCGGGTCCGCCACCGACTCCGGCACCACGATCAGCGCCGCGCAGTGCACCACGGCCGAGATGTCCGGGTGCTCCGCGAAGATCCGGTCGACCAGGGCCCCGTCCGCGATGTCGCCCTCGTAGAAGACGCGTCCCTCGGTGAACTCGGCGCGGCCCCGCACAAGGCTGTCGAGGATCACCGGGGTGATGCCCGCGTCCAGACAGGCCGACGCGACGGTGCTTCCGATGTAACCCGCTCCACCGGCGATAAGGACAGACACGATGATTCTCTTCCCGGCCTCGTTCCAGACCCAGTAGTTCCAGACGCAGTAGTTCCCGTCACAGCACGAGCGAACAGAACGCCGCCGTCTCAGTGAAGCAGGCGCCGCAGCCGGGCGCGCAGAACCCGCGCGAGACCGCGCGCGCCCGTCGCCACGCGCAGGGCCAGCGCGCCGGAGTGGGTGGCGTACGGCTGGACGAGCAGCACGCCGTGCCGGAGGCTGGGGACGGCGCGGCGGCGCAGCCGGCCGGCGCCCGTGCGGGCGGCCGCCGTCACCTCGCGCTCCGCGCCGTCCGCGAAGCGCACGGTCAGCCGCAGATCCCAGACGCCCGCGCCGAGCGCGCCGAGGTCGACGGGCAGCCCGGCCGACCAGAGATCCGCGCCGGCGGGTGTGAGCGCGACCGTCGCGCGCCCCCGGGCGCGTTCGTCGTCCCGGGATTCCCAGCGCACGTCCAGCTCGCGCGGGCCCGCCGCGGCCACCCTGCCGTACAGCTCGTGCAGCCGCAGCGTGAGGGCGCCGGCGCGTGCCCGCGGGCGCAGTTCCGCGTCCAGTGCGAGCGGGAGCCTCTCGACGGGGCTGGTCAGGAGGGGCGCGAGGGACAGCTGGGGGAGGTCCTCGGACCAGACCGGGGTGCCGTCCGAAGCGCGGGCGTACGGCGGGAGCAGGCGGCCGGGACGGGCGGCCAGGTCCCGCAGCCGGGGCAGGTCGCGCGGCTCCGGTGACTCCAGGAGCAGCCGGCCCAGCAGCCGGCCGGGCGCGGCCGGGTCCAGCTCCCAGTCGGCGGCGTCGTAGCGGGCGAGGTACGCACGGGTGTGCGCCCACCACGCGCGCCGGTACTCCGCTTCGCGCAACCCCAGTTCGCGCGCGTACATCCGCACGTCGTGGTCCAGGAACTTGGCCCGAGCCGCCCGCGCCAGCTCCTTCTGCCCGGCGCCCAGCAGAATGTCGTACGCCAGCGCGCACGCCCGCGTGCGTGCTTCCCAGTTGTCGATGTGCCCCCGGTCCAGCGAGAGCGACAGCCGCTCGGCGGCGCGGCGCACGTGCCACACGTACACGCGGTCGGGGACCAGCGCGATGCGCGGCCCCGCGGCCAGGACCCGGGCGGTGAACACGAAGTCCTCGTAGAGGAAGGGGCCTTCGGGGAAGCGGATGCCGTGCGCGCGCAGGAAGTCGGTGCGGTACAGCTTGTTGACGCACAGCGTGTCGTGGACCAGCCCCGGGCGCTGGGAGGGGCGTGCGAGGACGGAGTGCCCCGCGTAGAGGCTCTCCTGCCAGGGCTGTTCACGCCCCGAGGGCAGCTCCCGGCGCACACACAGCCCGCTCGCCACCGAGGCGCCCGCCCCCTCGGCGGCGGCCAGCAGCGCGTCCACCGCGCCCGGCGGCAGCACGTCGTCGCTGTCCAGGAACATCACGTACGGCGCGGTGACCGCGTCGATCCCGGTGTTGCGCGGACTGCCGCAGCCACCGCTGTTCACGTCCCGGCGGACCACCCGCAGCCGGGCATCCTCGCCGGTCATCCGGTCGAGCAACGCGGCGCTGCCGTCCGTGGAACAGTCGTCCACCGCCACGACCTCCGCGACCGAGGGCCCCTGCGCGAGCGCCGAGCGCACCGCGTCGGCCACATGGGCGCGATCGTTGTAGCCGATCACGACGACGCAGACGGCGCCGACGTTCTGTGCGCTCTCCCTGTTCGGTGTGCTCTGCGTGGTCTGGGGGGTCTCTGACTGGTCGGGCGAGTCGGGAAGCATGGGGTCCACAGGCTGGGAGCGTAGAAATGTTTGGTAATACCCCATTAAGAGAGGCTTAGTGCTCGGTTTGGTAGACGGTTGGAATCCGTGCGGGGTTGTGCCCTTTGCTCGCTCTTTACCTTCGACGCCCCGGTGGCCCGCCACAGCCTGGCGAAGGACAGGACCGCGGCGGCCGCCAGCATCCCGTTGCGCCCCAGCATCAGCAGGCAGCCGGCCCAACTGCCCCCGATCACCTGCCCGTAGCACAGCGGGTACACCACCGTGCTCAGCGCCGACGCCGCCAGGACGAACGCGGCCGCCGGGCGCTGGACGGTGTGCCGCGAGGTCAGGCAGGCGCCGGCGAGCCCGAGCAGCCAGACCATGTACTGGGGGCTGATCACCCTGCTGGTCACCGTGAACAGCAGTACCGCGCACAGCGCCGCGTCGAACGGCGTCGCCTCGTTCCAGCACCGCGCCCGCACCCGCCACAGCACCAGCAGTCCGAACGCCAGCGCCGTCAGCGCGAGGGACGCGGCGGCCACGACCGGCACGTACGGGCCGACCAGTTCGATGGCGCCGTACTGGTAACGGGGCCGCCCCGACCAGCCCGCGTGCCGGGCGAGGTTGAGCGCCGTACCGCCCAGCGACTCGATCTGCACCCCGCGCCCGCCCTGCTGCGCGAGGAACGACAGCGGATGCCGGAACGACAGGGACAGCACCCCCAGTGCGACGGCCCCGGCGCCCGCCGCCCACGTCCACGCGCTCCGGGTCGCCGTGCCCCGGGGCGTGCCCAGCAGCACCAGCGCGGGCCAGCCCTTCACCAGCGCGCCGAGCGCCCCCAGTACCCCACCCGCGCGCGGAGAGCGCGCCAGCGCGAGCAGGGAGAGGACGGCGAAGGCGGTGACCTGGACGTCGTACCGGGCGAGTGGCAGGTGCAACAGCAGCGGCAGTCCGCCGGTCCACATCACCGCGCCGAGCAGACTCCGCCCCGGCCGGCGCCCCGCGCGCACCAGCGCCACCTCGATCAGCGCGTCCGCGGCCAGCGTCAGCGTCACGAACGCCTGGACATACGTCAGCCCCGGCACCAGCCCCGGCGCCAGCAACACCGCGCCCGCGCCCGGCGGGTACTGCCACAGCGTGTCGTGCACCGGATACGACCCCTGTTCGAGCACGCCGTACCAGTGGAAGTACAGCCGCCCCACCTCCCGCGCCACCGAACCGCCGCTGAGCAGCGGCGAACTGTCGTGCGCGAGCAGCCACAGCATCAACGCGCGACTGGCGAGCCAGCCGACCGTGAGCTTGAGGACGGGGCCGGGGGTGACACCGAGACCGTTCATCGCGTTGGAGCCTAAGCCGGGTGGATGGACTATCGGCGCCGATACGCCGCAGTCACCCGCAAACATTGGCTAATCGCAAAAGATCGGGCCGTGGTGAACGTCGGGCTCCCTGGGGAAGCTGTGCAAGCGCCGTCGCCGAAGCCGCGTGGGGTGCGGCGGCGGCGCGGGGGTGTGGTGGGCGTACCCGCGCTGGTGATGCTCGGGCTCGGGCTGTGGGGGGTGGACCGGGGTGGGATGTGGCGCGACGAGGCGGTCACGTTCCAGGTCGCGCGGCGGACGGTGCCGCAGATCTGGCGGTTGCTGCGTGACGTGGACGCGGTGCACGGGCTCTACTACTTCCTCATGCACGCGGTGCTCGCCGTGCGCGCCGACGAGGTGACGCTGCGGTTGCCGTCGGTGGCCGGGGCGGCGGTGGCGGCGGGCCTGGTGGCCGAGGTGGGGGCGCGGCTGGCGCGGCCGCGGGTGGGGTTGTGGGCGGGGCTGCTCTACGCGGTGAATCCGATGGCCGGCCACTACGCGCAGGAGGGGCGGTCCTACGCGCTGGTGGCGGCGGGGGTGATGGGGGCGACGCTGCTGCTCCTGCAAGGGGTGGAGCGGGGGACGTGGTGGGGGTACGGCGCCTGCCTCGGCGTCACGTGCTGGCTGCACGAGTTCGCGGTGCTGGTGGTGCCGGCCCATGGGGTGGCGTTGGCGCTGGGCCGCGTGCGGGGGCGGGCGTGGCGGGGGTGGGGGTGTGCGGCGGGGGCGGTCCTGGTGTGCCTGGTGCCGATGGTGCTGGTGTCGCGGGCGCAGGCGGCACAGGTGGCGTGGCTGCGCAGGCCGACGGGGGCGACGGCGGAGGGGCTGGCGCGGCAGTTCTTCGGGACGTCGGACGGGGTGTACTGGGTGTGTCTGGGGCTGGCGGCGGCGGGGTTGGTGGCCGGGGCGGCCGGGGCGGCCGGGGGAAGGGGAAAGGCGGGGCAGGTCACGCTCGCGGGGGTGGCGGGGGCGTTGGCGGTGGTGCCGCCGGGGGTGCTGATGGCGGTGTCGCAGTCCTCGCCGCCGTTGTACGTCGACCGGTACGTGCTGTTCGCGCTGGCGGGGGCGCCGTTGCTGGTGGCCGGCGGGGCGGAGTGGCTGGTGGGGGTGGCGGGGCGGCGGGTCGCCGGTGGCCTCCCGGTGCCCGCCGGACTCCGCTCGTCCTCCTGGGCCGTCACCCTCGCCGGTCTCCTCGCCCTCGCCCTGGTCCCCGTCCAGGAGTTCCCCCTCCTCCAGCGGGATCGCGACCCCGCCAGGCGTCCCGACGACCTCGCCGCGGTCGCGCGGGCGGCGGCCCACGGGGTGCGGGAGGGGGACGCCGTGCTGTACCTGCCGGCGTACACGCGGAACACCGAGCTGGCGTACCCCGCTCCCTTCCGGGGGACGCGGGACCTGGCGCTCGGGCGGGCCGGGGACGTGTCGGGGACCCTGTACGGGGTGGAGGTCCCCGGCGGCGAGGTGCGGCGCAGGGCGGCCGGGGTGCGGCGGGTGTGGGTCGTCGCCGACCGGGCCGTGCTGGCGGGGCGGTGGACGCCGCGCAGTCCCACCGAGCGGGCCAAACTCGCCCTGCTCCGGCAGGAGTTCACGGTGAGCGGCGAGGCCGTGCGCGGGCGGACCGTCGTACGGCTCTATGTGCGACCCCTCAGTCCCGCGAGCGCGCGGCCTCCGTCGCCGCCGCCGCGTCCAGTGCGGTGGTGAGGCGGTCGAGGCGGGCGTGCAGGTCGGCGATCTCGGCGAGGTCGAAGCCGGTGGAGCGCATGATGCGGCGCGGTACCTCCAGGGCGCGCTCGCGCAGGGCGGCGCCCTCCCCGGTGAGGAGGACCCGTACCGAGCGCTCGTCCTCGACGCTGCGCTCCCGGCGCACCAGGCCCGCCGCTTCCAGGCGCTTGACCAGCGGGGACAGTGTGCCGGAGTCGAGCCGCAGCTGTTCGCCGAGCTTCTTGACCGGCAGGTCGCCCTGCTCCCACAGCACCAGCATCACCAGGTACTGCGGGTAGGTGAGGCCGAGGTCCTTGAGGACCACGCGGTAGACGCCGTTGAAGGCGCGGGACGCGGCGTGCAGCGAGAAGCAGATCTGGCGGTCCAGGCGGAGCCAGTCCGCCTCGGTCTCGGCGGGGGAAGCGGTCATGGGTCCAGGGTAGCTCTTCGTCCGGCATTTGATTGTGCACAACTAAATTGTGTGCTCTACTTGTGGAGCCGGGGAAGCCCCCGAAGTACCACCACACAGGATTGATCGAGAGGGAGGGTTCGTCATGGACGCGCTCTACACCGCCGTCGCCACCGCCACCCACGGCCGTGAGGGCCGTGCCGTCTCCTCCGACGGCAAGGTCGACGTCAAGCTGGCCCCGCCGGTGGAGCTGGGCGGCGACGGCGAGGGCACCAACCCCGAGCAGCTCTTCGCCGCCGGTTACGCGGCCTGCTTCGGCGGCGCCCTCGGCGTCGTCGGCCGCCGGGAGAAGGTGGACGTCACCGACGCCGCCGTCACCGCCGAGGTCGGCATCGGCAAGCAGGGCGAGGGCTTCGGGCTGAAGGTCACCCTGCGCGTCGAGCTGCCCGACACGGTGGACCGCGAGACCGGCCGCAAGCTCGTCGAGGCCGCCCACCAGGTCTGCCCCTACTCCAACGCCACCCGCGGCAACATCGACGTCGACCTCGTCGTCGAGTAGGTCCGGGAACTCGGGGAAGCGGCACCGGCCGGCGGATCACTCCCGTCGGCCGGTGTCCGCTCTCACGCCGACGTCAGCGCGCCCAGCCCCGCCGTCTGCCCCGGCAGCCATACCCCCGCGGCCGGCATCGGCTCGTCCAGCAGCAGGGTGCGCACGACGCGTTCGGCGGCGCGCCCGTCCTCGAACTCGCAGTAGCGCGAGCGGAACGCGGCACGCAGCCGCGCCGACTCCGAGTCCCGCCAGCGGCCCGAGGCGAACAGCCGGGCCAACTCCCGGTGATAGCGGGTGACATGGCCGGGCGGCTCGGCCATCAGGTCGAAGTAGACGCCCCGGGTCCCCCGGCAGACCTCCCAGTCGTCGGCGTGGATCACGATCGGCCGGTCGAGGTTGGCGTAGTCGAACATCACGGACGAGTAGTCGGTGATCAGCGCGTCCGCCGCGAGCAGCACGTCCGCGAGGCCGGGCTCGTCCGTCGCGTCGATCACGATGCCGCGCCGGGCCAGCTCCGTGAGCCCGAGGCCCCGCGCGGGTCCGGTCGCGAGCGAGGGATGCAGCCGGACCACGAGGGTGTGGTCCGCGCCGAGATCGGCCGCGAGGCGGGCCACGTCGAGCCGGTCCGCGTGGCCGCCCCTGCGGTAGTCCCGCCGGGTCGGCGCGTACAGCACCACCGTGTGCTCGTCCGGGATGCCGTACCGCCGGCGGAAGTCGCTGGGACCGCCGTGGACCAGCACGTCGTTGCGCGGGCTGCCGGTGCGCGCCGAGGCGAAGTGGCAGGGGTAGGCGCGTTCGTACACCAGCTCGGAGTGACGGCAGGCGACCAGGCTGTGGTCCCAGCGGTCGGCGCGGCGCAGCAGCTGCGGCACGTCGACGCCGAGCCGGGCGCCCGGCTTGTCCAGCAGATCCGCGCCCAGGTACTTGAGCGGGGTGCCCTGATGGGTGTGGATGTACACACTGCCGGGCCGCTTGGCCGGGACGCCGGTCCACGTCACGTCGTTCACGAGGTACGCGGCGCGCGCCACGACCTCCGCGCAGCGCCGGGTGCCCGCGATCACGTGCTCCACGTCCGGCGGCAGCCCCGCCGCCGTCTCCGCGTCCCGTACGACCCACACCCCGCGCAGTTGCGGGGCGATCCGCCGGGCCGCGCGGTAGACGGCCGCAGGGTCGCCCAGCAGGCCCCGGTGGGAAGACGCCGAGTACACGACCAGGTGCGGGTCGAGTGGGCGGCGGGCGTGCAGGGACGCCCAGCCGGAGCGGGCCCGCCCGGCCGCCGGGCGCCACACCGCGCCCGCCCGCCGGACCGCCTCCCGCCCGGCCCGGCCCGCCTGCCGCCGCAGCCGATAACCGGCCCAGCTGCCCTCCAGCACGGCCACCTCGCCGTCCACTCGGGCACCCTCGGGCTTCCACCGGCGGAACAGCTCGGCCGTACGGCGGAAGAACTCGGCCTTGTCGGCGGGCGGCAGCCGGTCCGGCTTGGCGAGGATGTCCAGGCAGTGCTCGCCCATCTTGCGGTGCAGATACGGTCGCCATGACGCGAGTGCGGGCCGCTGCCCGACGAACGCGAGGACCCGCTCGTACTGGTCGTGGACGTCGAAGTGCTTGCGGCTGGTGGTGGACAGGATGTTGCCCTGCCTGCGCTGGCGGTAGTCGAGGCAGATCCGGTCCAGCGCCGCGATCCGCCGCGCGCTGAGCATGACCGGGAAGGTCCAGGGGGTGTCCTCGTAGTAGCCGGGCGGGAACTCGAAGCCCTCCGCCGCGACGAACTCCCGCCGGTAGACCTTGTTCCACACCACCATCAGCAGGTCCAGGATGCGCGGGTACCCGGCAGCCGTGAAGGTGTCCGGACCGGCCTCGGCGAGCACCTCGGCGAGCGCGTTGCGCCGGGTGCCGCCCCACCAGTAGGTGCGCGCGTAGTCGAACACGAGCACGTCCGGGTCGCCGCTCTCCGCCAGCCGGTCGGCGATGGCCCGGAGCGCGCCCGGGGTGAGGGTGTCGTCGCTGTCCAGGAAGAGGAGGTAGTCGCCGGTGGCGTGCGGCAGCCCGGCGTTGCGGGCGCGGCCGAGGCCCACGTTCTTCGGCAGGTGCAGCACCCTCACCCGTGGATCGCGCGCGGCGTACTCGTCGAGGATCGCGCCGCACCCGTCCGGCGAGCGGTCGTCCACGGCGATCACTTCGAGGTCCTGGTACGACTGCGCCAGCACCGAGTCCAGGCACTCATGGAGGTACGCCTGCACCTGGTAGCAGGGCACGATGACACTGAAGCGGGGCACGGTCAGCTCCTCACGAGGGTCACGGCGGCGGGGGCGGGGACGCGTTCGGCGAGCGGCAGCACCGGCGGGAGCGCCTGTGGCGGCTCGCCGAGCAGCACCCGGCGTACGACGCGCTCGGCGGCGCGCCCGTCGTCGAACTCGCAGAACCGCGCGCGGAACCGGGCCCGCAGCGCCGTCGACTCCGCGCCCGCGTACGCGCCCTCGCGGAAGACGGCGGCCAGCTCCTCGGGGGTGCGGGCGACCGGGCCCGGCGGCTCGGCCATCAGGTCGAAGTAGACGCCGCGCGCCTGCCGGTAGACGTCCCAGTCGTCGGCGTAGACCACGATCGGCCGGTCGAGGTTGGCGTAGTCGAACATGATGGAGGAGTAGTCGGTGATCAGCGCGTCCGCGGCCAGGCACACGTCCTCGGCGCAGCGGTGCGCGGTCACGTCGATGACCCGGTCCGCGTGCCGGGCGGGGCCCCGGTCGTAGAAGTAGTGGGCGCGCAGCAGGACGACGACGTCCTCGCCGGCCGCCGCGCAGAACGCCTCCAGGTCCAGGCCGGGTTCGAAACCGGTGCGGTGGTCGCGGTGGGTGGGGGCGTAGAGGACGGCGATCCGGCCCTCGGGGATGCCCAACTCCCGCCGGACACGGGCCACGTCGGCGGCGGTCGCCGTGTAGTAGACGTCGTTGCGCGGATAGCCGTACTCCAGCGCCTCCCAGGAGCCGGGGAAGGCGCGCTCCCACACGCGGGTGGAGTGGCGGTTGGCGGAGAGGTTGAAGTCCCAGCGGTCGACCCGGCCGAGCAGCCGGGTGAAGCTGCCGGAGCGCGCGGCCACCACCGGGTACGTCGACTGGTCCACGCCCATCGTCTTCAGCGGGGTGCCGTGCTGGGTCTGGAGGTGCACGCTGCCGGGCCGTTTGACCACGCCCTCGGCGAAGTTGGCGTTGTTGACCAGGTAGGTGGCGCGGGCCAGCACGTCCCAGGCGCGGCGCGAGCCGAGCACCGCGTACTCCACGTCCTCGGGCACGGTGTGCTCCTGCCCGGCCTCCACCAGGAACACCGAGCGCAGACGCGGGGCGAGTTCGCGGGCCTTGGCGTGGATCGCGGCCGGGTTGCAGGTGTAGCCGCGGCCCCAGTAGGCGCAGTAGACCGCGAGGTCGGGGTCGAGCGGGCGGCGCAGGGCGGCCTGGTAGCGCAGCCGGGTGCGCACGGCGCGGGGGCGCGGCACGGTCCCGGCGGTCCTGCCCGCGAGCCGGTTCGCGTCGCGCAGGGCGCGGAAGGCGTCGTACGCGCCGACCGCCAGCAGCCGGTGCTGCACGCCCAGGCTGCCGCGCGGCGTCCGGTGCCCGGCCGGCCGGAACCGCCGGTACAGCCGGGCCGCGCGGCGGAAGAACGCCCGGTGCCCGCGGGCCAGCCGCTCGGGCCGGGACGCGGTCTTCAGCACCAGCGCGAACAGCTGGTCGAAGAGGGGGCCGGTGCGCTCGGCCGGCAGGGCGTGCTCGGCCGCCCGCGCGAGGACCAGCTCCACCTGGTCGAGGAGGGTGTGCTGTCCTTTCCCGGGCGCGTTCAGCCGGCTGCCCTGCCGCCGCAGCCGGTGCCGTACGACCACCCGACGCAGGACGGCGATCCGCTCGGCGGCGATCGTGGTCAGCCCGCCCCAGCCGACGTCGGTGAAGTGGCCCTCGGGAAAGGCGAGTCCGTGCCCGGTGAGGAAGGCGCGGCGGTACACCGCGCTCCACGCGGGGAGCGCGGCGCCGGTCAGCCGCGGCAGCTCGGCGGGGGTGAAGGGGCCCCGCGGGGCACCGGCGAACAGCGGCGCCACCGGGTTGGTCGGCTCGCCCTCCCACCAGGGGGCGCGCTCGTGCTCCACGTACAGCACGTCCACCCCGGCGGTCTCGGCCAGCCGGGCGTCCACGGCCGCGAGCGCGCCCGGCAGCAGCAGGTCGTCGCCGTCCAGGAACAGCACGTACGCGCCGGTCGCCGCCCGCATCCCGGCGTTGCGCGCCCCGCCGAGCCCGGCGGACGGCGGCGAGTGGACCGGCATCACCCGGGGGTCCCGCCCGGCGTACCCGGCGGCCACCTGGGCGGCCGGTGCGTCGGGCGCGTCGCAGACCGGGATCAGCTCCAGGTCGCCGAAGGACTGGCCGAGGACCGAGTCCAGCGCCTGGGACAGCCGGCCGGCGACGCCGTGGGACGGGACGATAATGCTGAAGCGGGGCATTCTGCTCTTTCTGTCGTCTTGCGTAAGCGGCCTTCTCCGGCACGCGGCCCGCCCCCTCGGGGACGCGGCCCGTCCTCGCGGAGACCTGGTCCGACCACGCGGGGACACCGCCCGTCGTCCCGCCGCGGGCGCGGCCGGGCCGTCCCGCCGGGCGCCGGGTGGACGGCCGGCTCGGGGCGGGCCGCGTCGAGCCGGCGGGCACGGGAACTCCCGGTGGGGTCAACGGTGTCCGGCGCTCCTGGTGACGGGGCGCGGGCCGGCCGGACGCGGCACGGTGGCCAGCGGCGACCGCACCGCGGACGCGAGGCCCGCCGCCGACGGCACCGGGCGGCGCTCGGCGAGCGGCACCACGGGCGACGGCTCGGCGCGGCCCAGCACGACATGCCGTACGACCCGCTCGGCGGCGCGCCCGTCGTCCCACGGGCAGAACCGCTCCCGGAACGCGGCGCGCAGCAGCGCGGCGTGCGCACTGTTCCAGCGGCCGTCGGTGAACACGTCGGCCAGCTCGTCCTCGTCGCGGCCCACCGCGCCCGGCGGGGCACCCGGCAGGTCGACGTAGGCGCCGCGCACCGCCTCGTACGCCGTCCAGTCCGCCGTGTGCAGCACGATCGGCCGGTCCAGTCCCGCGTAGTCGAACACCAGCGGCGCGTGGTCGGTGAGCAGCGCGTCCGAGGCCAGGCACAGGGCCTCGCGGCAGGGGTGCGCGGAGACGTCGACGACCCGGGCGCCCTCGACCGGCACGTCCCCGTGGGTGCGGGCGAGGATCACGAAGCGCGGGCCGAGGCGGTGCGCGAGCCGCGGCAGGTCCAGGGGGAGGTGCTGGGTGCGGCGGTGGTCGCGGCGGCCGGGCGCGTAGAGGATCGCGACGGCGCCCGCGGGGATGCCGAGGCCGGCGCGCAGCCGGGCCACGTCGTCCGGGGTGGCCCGCTGGAAGACGTCGGTGCGCGGGCTGCCGTACTCCAGGGTGGTGTAGCGGCCCGGGAGGACCCGCTCCCAGGTCAGGGTGGAGTGGCGGTTGCCGGAGACCACGTGGTCCCACTGGTCGGCGTCCCGCAGCAGCGCCGCGAAGTCCGTGTCGCGGGCGACCGCCGGACGCTCCTGGAGATCGAGTCCCGTGTGCCCGAGGGGAGTTCCGTCCAGGGTGCGCACGAGGATCTGCCCGGGGCGCTTGCGCAGCCCGCGCGTGAGGTGGGCGTCGCCGAACAGGTACGTGGAGCGGGCGAGCGCCGTCCAGTGGGCGGCCGTGCCGGGGGCGACGGGACGCGGCCCGGCCGGGAGCGGGTGCGGGTGCGCCGGGTCGGTGATCCAGACGGTGCGCACGTACGGGGCGTATCTGCGCACCGCCTCCTCCAGTGCGGCCGGATCGCCGCCGTACCCGCCCTCGGCGGCGAACACCGCGCGCTCGGGCCGCAGGGGCAGCCGCAGCTGGACCCGGTAGTGCAGGCGGAGCGCGCCGGAGCGCACGGCGCGCGCCGGACCCAGCACGAGCTGCCGCAGGCGCCGGCGGACGGCGGAGGCGTACCGCAGCGCCCGGAAGGTGCGGTGCAGTCCGAACCGGATCAGCAGGTGCCGCCGCCGCAGCCGTACCTCCGGCACCCGGTAGCGGCGGTGGTGGTCGCGGGCGCGGCGCAGGAACTCCCGGTGGCTGCCGCGCGGCAGCCGCCCCGGCCGGGTGAACACGACGCCGTAGTGGTCGATCATCCGGCGGAACAACTCGGGCTTCCAGGAAGCGAGTTCGGGATGGTCCGCCACGTAGGCGAAGACCCGCTCGTACTGGTCGAACAGGTCGAAGTGCTGACGGCTGGTGGTGGACAGGATGCTGCCCTGGCGGCGCTGCCGGTAGTGCACGCACACCCGGTCCAGGGTCGCGATCGAACCGGCCGCCATCAGCACCGGGAAGGTCCAGGGAGTGTCCTCGTAGTAGCCCGGCGGGAAGGTGAACCCCCGCGCCGCGACGAACTCCCGCCGGTACGCCTTGTTCCAGGCCACCATCAGCACCCGCAGCAGTCCCGGCCGGTCCGCGAGCCGGAAGGGCGCCCGGCCCCACTCGCCGAGCTCGCCCGCGAGATGGTTGCGCACCCGCCGGCCGTCCCCGTACGTGCGCTCGTAGTCGTACACCAGAACGTCCGGCTCGCCGGTCGCCTCGATCCGTTCGGCGACGGCCCGCAGCGCGCCCGGGGTGAGGGTGTCGTCGCTGTCCAGGAAGATCAGGTAGTCGCCGGTGGCCTGCGCGATCCCCGCGTTCCTGGCCCGCCCGAGCCCCCGGTTCTCGGCCAGGTGCACCGGCTTCACCCGGGGGTCCCGGGCCGCGTACTCGTCGATGATCTCCCCGCAGGCGTCCGGCGAGCGGTCGTCCACCGCGATCAGTTCGAGATCCGGGTACGACTGCGACAGCACCGAGTCCAGGCACTCGGGGAGGTACGCCTGGACCTGGTACGCGGGGACAATGACACTGAACGTGGGCACGGGACATCCATGGGTCGGTCGGCGCGGGCGTTCTGCCCGGGAACGGCCGAAGGAGTGACGGGGTTACGGCCCGTACGGCATTCGGGGGACACCCGGTGAACAACAAGGGGTGGGCCCGTGCCCGAACCCACCCCCGCAACGATCTTCTGGTAACGCCTACTTGACCGCGCCCGCCATCACCCCGGACACGAACTGCCGCTGGAACGCGAAGAACACGGCCAGCGGGATCACCATGGAGATGAACGCGCCGGGCGCGAGCACGTCGATGTTGTTGCCGAACTGCCGTACCTGCGTCTGGAGCGCGACCGTGATCGGCTGGGTGCCGGACTTGGTGAACACCAGCGCGACCAGCATGTCGTTCCACACCCACAGGAACTGGAAGATGCCGAGGCTCGCGATGGCCGGACCGCCGAGCGGCATCACCACCCGGGCGAACAGCCGCAGTTCACCGGCGCCGTCGAGGCGCGCCGCCTCCAGCAGTTCGCGCGGGATCTCCGCGAAGAAGTTGCGCAGCAGGAACACCGCGAACGGCAGTCCGAAGCCGGTGTGGAACAGGACGACGCCGAAGATCGTGCCGAACAGGCCGATCCTGCCGAAGAGTTCGGCGATCGGGATCAGGGCCACCTGCACCGGCACCACCAGCAGGCTGACCACGCCGAGGAACCACCAGTCACGGCCCGGGAACTCCATCCACGCGAACGCGTATCCGGCGAGCGAGCCGATGACCACGACCAGGACGGTCGCCGGGACCGTGATCAGGACCGTGTTCAGCAGGGAGTGGGTGATGTCGCCGTTCTCCAGCAGCTTCCGGTAGCTGTCGAAGGTCAGCTGGGAGGGCTTGGTGAACACCGTCCACCAGCCGCTCGCGCTCATGTCGTCGGGGGAGCGCAGCGAGGAGATCAGCAGCCCGATGGTCGGCACCAGCCAGAACAGGCCGACCAGGACGAGGAAGACGCGGACCAGCCCGCCGTTCAGCTTCTCCGCGATCCTCGAACCGAGCGACCGCCGGGCCTCGGCGGCGGGTGCCGCCTCCCGCACGTCGGTGGCGAGCGCCGTCATCGCCGTACCTCCCGCCTGAGCCGTCGGATGTTGAACAGCATCACCGGGATCACCAGCAGCAGCAGGAACACCGCGATCGCGCTCGCGACGCCCGGCTGACCCTCCGCGAAGCCCCTGCGGTACAGCTCCAGGGCGAGCACGTCGGCGTCGTCCTGGGAGGAGCCGGGGGCGATGATGTAGACGAGGTCGAACACCTTGAGCACGTTGATCATCAGGGTGACGGCGACGACCGCGAGGACCGGTGCGAGCAGCGGCACCGTGACCCTGCGGAACACCTGCCACTCGTTGGCGCCGTCGACCCGCGCGGCCTCCAGCAACTCCCGGGGCACGCCCGCGAGTCCGGCCGCGATCAGCACCATCGCGAAGCCCGCCCACATCCAGACGTACGCCCCGATGATCGCCGGGGTGACCAGCGCGGGGCCGAGCCACTCCACGCCGTTGTACGGCTCCCGGAAGTTCCCCGCGGGCAACCGCAGCCGGGCACCGTCGGCCGCCGCGGGCAGCGTGAAGGTACCGTCCGCCGCCGCCTTCGCCGAGGCAACGACCTTGCCGCCCTTGACCGCCTCGATCCGCATCCCCGGATAGCCCAGCTCGGACGGGTCCGGCGCGCCGAGCCGGCCGACGCCCTTGCCGCGGGTGAAGTCCTGCCAGGTGGTGCCGGTGACCTTGCCCGGCTCGGCCTTCGCGGCCGCCGCCTTCCCCGCGCCGCCGGGCATCTGGTCCGGGGCGACCCCGACGAGCGGCAGCGCGACCGGCTGCCCGGCGTGCACCACGGCCCTGGTGACGAAGCCGCCGCCCTGCGCGACGAGCGGCGACCGACGCCCCGGGTGGGCCTTCGGGAAGGCCGAGGACTGCGCGAACGTGTCGTGCACCGACACCCACGCGGCGTTGGCGACGCCCTTGTCCGGGTCCTGGTCGTACACCAGCCGGAAGATGATCCCGGCCGCGAGCATCGAGATCGCCATCGGCATGAAGACGACCAGCTTGAACGCCGTTCCCCAGCGCACCCGTTCGGTCAGCACCGCGAAGACCAGTCCGAGCGCGGTGGAGACGGCGGGCGCGAACACCACCCAGATGACGTTGTTCTTGAGGGCGGTGAGGATGCCGTCGTCGGTGAAGACCGTCTTGTAGTTGTCGAACCCGGCGAAGCCGTGCCCGGAGTCGGTGCCGAAGCTGCGGACGATCGAGTACCCGATGGGGTAGACCACGAGCGCGCCCAGCAGCACCAGGGCGGGCAGCAGGAACAGCACTGCCACGGCCCTGCGGGTGCCGGTCACGCTCTTGCGCGCGCGGGGCGCGGCGGGACCCGGTGGGGCCCCGGCCGCCGCTGCCGACGCCATCGCCGGCTCAGCTCCCGCTTCCGTACGCGGCCGCCGCGTCCTTCTCCAGCGCGGCCTGGGCGCCCGCGACATCGCTCGGGTTCTTCAGGAAGTCCTGGAGGTCCTTCCACTCGCCCTTGCCCGGGGTGCCGCCGAAGGCCTGCGGGGCCTGGTCGGACATGTCGAAGCGGAAGTCGTCGCCGGACGCGATCAGCGCCTTGGCGATCTTCTGCTGGACGCTGTTCGGATACGCCGAGACGGGCACGTTCCTGTTCGGCGAGAGGTAGCCGCCGAGCTTCGCCTGGATGGTGGCCGCGTCCGGGGAGGCGAGGAAGGCCACCAGGGCCTGCGCCGCCTTGGAGTCCTTCAGGACGACCGCCGCGTCACCGCCGGAGACCACGGGCGCGGTCGAGCCGACCGCCGGGAACGGGAACACCTTCG
The DNA here is from genome assembly GCF_053598955.1 of Streptomyces sp. NPDC001056. Classification (NCBI taxonomy): domain Bacteria; kingdom Bacillati; phylum Actinomycetota; class Actinomycetes; order Kitasatosporales; family Streptomycetaceae; genus Streptomyces; species Streptomyces sp. NPDC001056. The sequence goes on from NZ_JBSFLI010000016.1 coordinate 54,244, forward strand.
CGTCCGTGCCCACCTTCGCCTTGGTCTCGCCGATGTTGACCTGCACGAAGTCGCCCTCGTACACCATCGCGGCCTTCGGCTGGTCGCCGCCGGTGAAGGTCTGGGTGACCGAGTTCGGGAACTCCGTCTGGAGCGCGCCGTTCTGCCCGCCGGCCAGGTAGTCCTTCTTGCCCCAGATCTGCGCCAGCGTCCGGAGCGCCTGCTTCACCGAGGGATCGGTCCACTTGATCTTGTGCTGGGCGAGCTGGTCGTACTTCTCGGGCCCCGCCTGGGACAGGTAGACGTTCTCGAACCAGTCCGTCAGCGGCCATCCGTCCGCGCCCGGCACGGAGAACGGCGTGACCCCCGAGTCGTAGACGGCCTGGGCGGTGGTCAGCAGGTCCTTCCAGGTCGCGGGCTCCTTGGCCCCCGCGTTCTCGAAGACCTTGGCGTTGTACCAGACCAACGACTTGTTGGCGGCCTTGTAATAGACGCCGTACTGCTTGCCGTCGACCTTCCCGATGTCCTGCCAGCCCTGCGAGTAGTTCTTCCGCACTTCCTTGAGCGCGTCCGGCCCGACCGGCTTGGCCCACCCCTTGTCCACGGCCTGCTTGATGGCACCGGGCTGCGGCAGCATCGCCACGTCCGGCGGCTGCCCCCCCGCGATCTTCGAACCGAGGAAGTTGATGATCGGGTCCTGCGCGGGCACGAAGGTGACCTTCGCGCCGGTGCGCTTCTCGAACTCCGCCAGCACCTTCTTGAAGTTCGTCTGCTCCTGCCCGGTCCACACGGCGGCGATCTCCAGGTTCGCGCCGTCCAGCCTCGGCAGCGAGACGGAGGCGCCTGCGGAGGGCGAACTCCCCTTGTCCTTCTTGTCGTCACCACCCCCTCCGGAACACGCGCCGAGGACAAGGCCCCCCGCGAGCAACGCGGCGACCGCGCCGACGGCCCTGCCGGTCCGGATGGTGCTGCTCCTGCTGCGCATCACTTCCCCGTTCGTCGTTCGTCTTTCACCGTTGAACGTCAGAACACTGTCCGTGCGGTCCGGTGTACGCCGGGTCGCGGAGGCGGGGCAAGAGCGCCTGCGTGCGGGGCGGGGTGATCGTGACCGGGTCGTGACCGGGGGTGTATGCGCCGTTCCCCGGGGCGTGTTGGGGCTTTTCCCTCTCCTACAGCAGGGACGGCACCTGAGCTGCCGCGACCTGGCGGGCGGCGCGTTCCACGGCGCTGGCCAGGAGGGCGAGGTCGGTGGGGCCGTTGCCGAGTTCGCGGACGGGGCGGCGGGTCGGGGGGTCGCCCATGCGGTGCCAGTCCAGGGGCACGACCGTGGGGCGCTGGGTCGCGGTGCGGGGGATGCGGCCGGTGACGCGGCCCGCCTGGAACTCCAGGGAGGGGGCGTCCGGGTGCGCCAACTCGCCCCGGCCGGGCCCCGGTTCGTCGGGGCCCGGCTGGGGGGCCGCCAGGGTGATGCGGAGGGTGGCCCGGCGGGCCGGTTCGCTCTGCGCCGTACGGCCGTCCGCGCCGGTAGCCGCCACCAGGTGCACGCCCAGCCGCTCGCCCTCCCGGGCCACCGCCTCCAGCGCCCGCATCACCGAGCCCGCGGCGGGCCTGCCCGGGGCGCCGAGCGCGGGGGAGACCAGCGCGTCCAGATCGTCGACGACCACCACGAGCCGGGGCAACGGCGGTACGGCCTCGGCGCGTTGACGTGCCGCAGCGCCGGGGCGGAGGCGCAGCGTGGAGCTGGGCGGCGCCTCGACGTCCCCCGCGCCGGCCGGGGTGCGCTGCGCGACAACACGGCCGGAGGCCGTCCGCGCCGCGTGCCACTGCGCGAAGTCGGTGCGGCCCAGCAGCTCCGCGCGCCGCTTCAGTTCGGCGCTGAGCGACTGCGCGAACTCCCGCATCCGGACGGGATCGTTGGCGATCAGGTGCGTCGTCACGTGGGGTATCTCCACGCAGACCCGCAGGCCCTCGTTGCGCCCGCCTCCCGTGCCGACGCCGTCCCGGCCGTCGATGAGCACCATGCCGAGCCGGTCCGGGCGTTCCGCGGCGGCCAGCGAGGCCACGAGGGCCCGAAGCAGTTCGGTACGACCGCTGCCGGCCGGCCCCTCGACCAGCAGATGCGGGCCGTCGGCCACCAGGTCCGCGGTGACCGGGCCGTGCGGGCCGGCGCCGAGCACCGCGCGGGCCCGGCCGCCCAGCGCCTCCGGGTCGTCCGCCGCGTCCGCCCAACGGGCCATCAGCGAGGCCGGGGTGGCGCGGGCGAGCCCCAGCTCGTCCAGCAGCCGCGCCGACGGGGGCAACGGAGTCGCCACCCGCGCGTGCCCCGCGCCGGCCGGGCCGTCCGGCCGCAGCGGCGCCAGCGCCCGCGCGAACCGCTCCGCCCACGCCGGGGACACCGCGTCCACGGCGGCGGCCACACCGGGCTCCACGGGCCCGCCCGGCGCGACCCGCATCAACTGGAGCGTGCCGGCCACGTCCCCGCCGAGCAGGGCCACGGCGCCGCAGTGCCGCAGGGTGGGGGCCACGGCGCACGCCGCGTCGTAGGTCCGGGCCACGGGGGACGCGGCCGAGGACGCGGGCACCTCGGCCAGGCACACCACGTGCACTCCGGCCCGGGGGCCCGTCACGGCCAGACGGGCCAGGGCCTCGTGCAGACCGGTTCCGCCGGGGTCGCCGTCGACCACGACGACCGTGTAGGGGCCGGGGAAGCCGGTGCCGCCGAGGTCGGCTTCGTCCTTGGCCCAGGAGGGTCGGCGCGGGGCGGGGCCGGACCCCGGGGCGGCGCTCTGTGCCGGCGTGCCGAAAGCGGGCGACAGGGGGCCGTGGGCCGGGGCGCCGAGGGGGGCGGTGGGCGCGGGGCGGCCGGGCCCGGACTCGCCGCCCGGGCCCCGCGTCCGCGGGGCGCCGGGGACGCCCGCGGCCTGGGCCTGGTGGGGGATCAGCGGGGTGTCGTGCGGCACCGCGTGCGGGCGTGTCCGGGAGGCCGCCGTGCCCTGCGGCGGGACCGGGTGGGGGTGCGCGGCCCCCTTGTCGCGCGCCGAGGAGTCGTCCACCCGGCGCAGCAGTTCCTCCACGCGGGCGGCGGCCTGCTCGCGGTCGTAGGCGAGCAGGAGGCGGCAGTCCTGGCCGTGGTTCGGGCGGACGTGCGGGAGCCAGCCCAGCCAGGACCACTCGGCCGTGCGCTCCTCGACCGGACGGGAGCCGTCGGCGCTGATGAGCACGATCTCCAGCAGGTCGGGGGAGTGGAGCGCGGCCAGCTGGGCCAGCACCGCGCGGGTCAGGCCGGACAGCCGGGGCCGGGGACCGGCGAGGCCCAGCGCGCCCGCCTCCCGCAGCGCGGCGGTCACCGGCACGGCGGGCAGCAGGCCCGAGCCGTCCGGCGTGCTCCGGTCGGCGGTGCCGAGCCGCACGGTCAGCGCCTCCGGGTGTCCGGGACCCCGCTCCCACAGGCGGGGGCCGGGGCCGAGCGCCGTCAGCAGCAGCGCGGCGGGGTCCGGCCAGGTGTCCGGCCGCCGGGGGACACCGGCGTCCGGGGCGCCGCCGGCCGCGGTCCCGTCGCCGTACGGCTTGGCGCCGCCCCGCGGCTGCTCCTCGCGCCCACCGGCCAACCGCCGGGCCCAGGCCCCGAGTCCCCGCCGTCGAACGCTCTGCGCCCCGCCGCCGACCCCGAACCGCCCCGCGTGCGTGTCCCCGCCCTGCACGGCGAGTTCCCCGGCGCTGCGGGGAGCCCCGGCCTCGGCGGTTCCCCAGGAGGCGGCGCCGTAAGCGTGTCCGGTCCCCCCGGCACCGGCCGCCTCGGGCCCCGGGCCGTCGTGACCGGCGGACGCCGGGACCGCTCCGTGGACTTCGCCCGGCGAAGCGTCCGGTGCGGGCGGGAACCCGGCCGCCCCCGCGGTCCCGGCGGATCCGACCCGGACACACCCCTCTCCGTCCGCGACCACCGGCACCCGTACCCGCGGCCCGCCGGGAGCGACCCGCAGCGCCGACTCCCCGATCCGCAGCAGGCCCCCGGCGGGGACCCGCACCGGGTGCTCCCCGATCCGGGTGCCGTCCAGCGTCGTGCCGTTCGTGGAACCGAGGTCCGCGACGGACACCCGCCCGTCCGCGGCCACCGTCACCGCGCAGTGCAGGCGCGACACATCGGGGTCGTCCAGCGGCACGTCCGCGTCCGCGGAGCGACCGACCGTGATCCGGCCGCCGTGCAGCAGATGCACCCCGCCCGCGTCCGGCCCCGCCACCACGTGCAACTGCGTGGGCGCGTCGTCCGGTTCGGGATGCGGCTCGGCGGCCGCGGGGGCGCCCAGGGACAGTACGGCGCCGTCGACCAGCGGCGGCTCGCCGAGAACGGCGCGGCGCGGATCGAGCCGCTCGGCACCGGAGTACAGCACGACCGACGCGCCCCCGGTGTCGCGCCCCGCGCCCTCCCCGGCGACCGCTCCGGCCAGCGCGGACGCGACCGCGGCGAGGTCGGTGCCCGCGGGCGCCGTGACCAGCACGTCGCGGCTCGCACCCCGCTGCGGGGGCGGGCCCAGCGGGTCTACGACGGTCAGCCGGATCTGCATCGGCGTCAGCGGTCCCTTCTGCGCGGGTCTGCGCGGGCGCGGACTACCCCCCACCCCACACGAGCACGTCGGCCAGTACGGGAAGCATCCTCGCACCTGACGCCGACGCCGTGCCCGCCGCCCGGTGCGAAGTGATCTTGATTGGTCGGCTCTGCCCCCAAAAATGCCTGACATGGACCACGCCGACGATCAGTTGAGATCGGTCACGTCCCCTCTGTGGCGACTTCCGGCAACCACGAGCCGAAGACGCGCGTCTTTCCTTCGAACCTGCTCGGGAACGCTTATGTGGTGCCCCACCGGGCGGCACTACAGTGGGTCGGAACATCCGGAATGCAGGCAGCAAGCATCAGCAAGCAGCAGGGAGCGCGTGACGTGCGGCCAGTCGGCAGCAAGTACCTGCTTGAGGAGCCGCTGGGACGCGGCGCCACAGGCACCGTCTGGCGTGCCCGCCAGCGCGAGGCCGCGGGCGAGGAGGCGGCCGTACCCGGCCAGCCGGGCGAAACGGTCGCGATCAAGGTCCTGAAGGAGGAGCTGGCCGGCGACCCGGACATCGTGATGCGCTTCCTGCGCGAGCGCTCCGTCCTGCTCCGGCTCACCCACCCGAACATCGTCCGGGTCCGCGACCTGGTCGTGGAGGGCGAGCTGCTGGCGCTGGTCATGGACCTGGTCGAAGGCCCCGACCTGCACCGCTACCTGCGCGAGAACGGCCCCCTGACGCCGGTGGCCGCCGCCCTGCTGACCGCGCAGATCGCCGACGCGCTCGCCGCCAGTCACGCCGACGGCGTCGTCCACCGCGACCTGAAGCCCGCCAACGTGCTGCTGAGGCAGCAGGACGGCGAGATGCACCCGATGCTGACCGACTTCGGCATCGCCCGCCTCGCCGACTCCCCGGGCCTGACCCGCACCCAGGAGTTCGTGGGCACACCCGCGTACGTCGCGCCGGAGTCCGCCGAGGGCCGCCCGCAGACCTCCGCCGTGGACGTCTACGGCGCCGGCATCCTGCTGTACGAGCTGGTCACCGGCCGTCCGCCGTTCTCCGGTGCCACCTCGCTGGAAGTGCTGCACCAGCACCTCAGCGCCGACCCGCGCCGACCCTCCACCGTACCGGACCCGCTGTGGACGGTCATCGAGCGCTGCCTGCGCAAGAACCCCCTGGAGCGGCCCGGCGCCGAGAACCTCGCGCGCGGCCTGCGGGTCGTCGCCCAGGGCATCGGGGTGCACGCGAACGCCGCCCAGATCACGGCGGCCGAGGGCGTCGGCGCGCTGCTCGCCCCCGACCCGGCCCCGGCCCCGGTGCCCGGCGAGCAGGGCCCCGTCGGCGCCGCGGACCCCACACAGGTGCTGCCGGCGAACGCGCCGCAGGGGTCGTACGACCCGAACGGCGCCACCAGCGTCCTGCCGCACACGGCCGGGCCCGCCGGTGCCGCGGACCCCACCGCCGTACTGCCGCACACCGGGGCGGCCGACCCGACGACCGTGCTGCCGAGTACCGGACCGCAGGGACCGGGACCCGACCAGCCGCACCCCTGGCAGAACCAGCTGCGGGCCGCCCGGGACCGCAACGAGCAGACGCAGGTGCAGTACCTCTCCCCGGAGGACGACCCGCTGCACCACCGGCCCCAGCGGCAGGTCGCGCGCCCGCAGCACCAGCCGCGGCCGGCACCGCAGCCGCGCGGACGGCAGCAGGGCTACGGCTATGCGCCCCAGCAGCCGCAGCAGCACCAGCCCCAGCAGTACGCCCCGCCGCAGCAGCCCCAGCGGCCCCAGGAGCCGCAGCGGCCCGCGCGGGAGCCCCGGGCACCGCGGCAGCGCAGCGCCAACCCGATGAAGATCCCCGGGCTCGGCTGTCTGAAGGGCTGCCTGTTCACCATCGTCATCCTGGTGGTGGCGAGCTGGCTCATCTGGGAGCTGACGCCGCTGCACACCTGGATCGGCCAGGGCCGCGGTTACTGGCACGAGGTGACCCACTGGGCGGGCCAGGTGAGCGGCTGGGTGAAGAACCTGGGCGGCGGCAACTGACCCGCAAGGTAGGGGATTTGTCGACATCTGGCGGGTGATTTCCGTCGCCGCGGTGAAGGTTGGCTCGCCGGACGCGTAGTTTTATCGGCAACACGCGTCTGTAGGAGCAGTCTTGGCACGGAAGATCGGCAGCCGGTACACCGCGAACCAGATCCTGGGGCGGGGCAGCGCCGGCACGGTGTGGCTGGGCGAGGGACCCGAGGGGCCCGTCGCGATCAAGCTGCTGCGGGAGGACCTCGCCTCGGACCAGGAGCTGGTCGGGCGCTTCGTCCAGGAGCGCACGGCGCTGCTCGGGCTGGAGCACCCGCACATCGTCACCGTGCGCGACCTGGTGGTCGACGGCAATGACCTGGCCCTGGTGATGGACCTGGTGCGCGGCACGGACCTGCGCACCCGCCTGGAGCGGGAGCGCAGGCTGGCGCCCGAGGCGGCGGTGGCGATCGTCGCGGACGTCGCGGACGCGCTGGCCGCGGCGCACGCGGCCGGGGTCGTGCACCGGGACGTGAAACCGGAGAACGTGCTCCTCGACATGCAGGGCCCGCTCGGCCCCGGCGGGGCGCACCCGGCGCTGCTGACCGACTTCGGCGTGGCCAAGCTGATCGACGCGCCGCGGCGGACGCGGGCCACGAAGATCATCGGTACGCCGGACTACCTCGCCCCCGAGATCGTCGAGGGGCTGCCCCCGCGGGCCTCCGTGGACATCTACGCGCTGGCCACGGTGCTGTACGAGCTGCTGGCGGGCTTCACCCCGTTCGGCGGCGGGCATCCGGGCGCGGTGCTGCGCCGCCATGTCACCGAGACCGTGGTCCCGCTGCCCGGTATCCCCGAGGAGCTGTGGCAGCTGATCGTGCAGTGCCTCGCCAAGGCGCCCGCGTCCCGGTTGCGGGCGTCGGAGCTGGCCGCGCGGCTGCGGGAGCAGTTGCCGACACTGGCCGGGCTGCCGCCGCTGGACGTGGACGAGCCGGACCTCTCGGAGGAGGCGGCCGAGGAGGAACCGGCGCCGACGGCTCCCGCGGGGGGTGAGCCGGTACGACGACGGGGGGCGGTCTCGCTCGTCCAGGGCGCCCGGCCCGACTCCAACCGGGACACGCACACCTCGATGCGGGTACCGGCACCGGACGAACTGGCCGGCGGCGCCCACGGGACGGCTCGCGCGCCGCGTCCTGCGGGCGCGCCCCGGCCGGGCTCGGCGAAGCACCGAGCGGCGGTACGGCGACGGCGCATCACGCTGGGCGTGGCGGGGGTGGCCGTGGCGGCGCTGGTGTCGGTCGGCGCGTGGTGGGCGACGTCGGACGGTGCGGACGAGTCGCCGCGGCCGGGGTCCACGACGTCGGCGCCGTGAGGGATGGACCTCGTCGTCCCTTTCCAGGGGCCCGGCGCACTGTGACCCCTCTCCTCTCCCGCCCGCCGGCCCGTCTCGGTCGGCAGGGAGGTCCCGGCCCCGCGGCGTGACCGCATCGCCTCCTGCGGCGTGCCCCGGCGTGCCCTGCCCCGCCCTTCCCTCCCACCGGCCCGTCTCGGTAGGCCGGGAGGTCCCGGGCCCGGCATGACCGATTCGTCTCTTGACTGAGAGGTATGCCACTCCGCCCTCGCCGTGCCCGGCCCCTCCGCGGCCGGGGCTCGTGCGGCCCGCCTCCTTCCAGCCGGCCGAGCAACCCCCGTCCCCTCCCTCCCCTCCCCCTTCCCTCCCTGTCCCCTCCCTGTCCCCTCCTGTCCCCTCCTGTCCCCTCCCCTCGCCCACCCGAGAAGCGCGCCCGCCCAGCCCGGGGCGGGCGGGCAAGGGCCCGCGGGAGCAGCGCGGCGGATGTCGCTTGCCATTGCCGTTACGCTTGAACCGTGGCAGTCGTCGATGTATCCGAAGAGCTGAAGTCCCTCTCCTCGACCATGGAGTCGATCGAGGCCGTCCTGGACCTCGACACGATGAGGGCAGATATCGCCGCGCTTGAGGAGCAGGCGGCGGCCCCGTCCCTGTGGGACAACCCGGACGAGGCGCAGAAGATCACCAGCAAGCTCTCCCACCTCCAGGCCGAGGTCAGGAAGGCGGAAGCGCTGCGCGGCCGCATCGACGACCTCGCGGTCCTCTTCGAGATGGCCGAGGAGGAGGACGACCCGGACACCCGCGCCGAGGCCGAGTCCGAGCTGGCCGCCGTGCGCAAGGCGCTGGACGAGATGGAGGTCCGTACCCTCCTGTCCGGCGAGTACGACTCCCGTGAGGCGCTGGTCAACATCCGCGCCGAGGCCGGCGGCGTCGACGCGGCCGACTTCGCCGAGAAGCTCCAGCGCATGTACCTGCGCTGGGCCGAGCAGCGCGGCTACAAGACCGAGCTGATCGAGACGTCGTACGCCGAAGAGGCCGGCATCAAGTCGACCACCTTCGCCGTGCGGGCGCCGTACGCCTACGGCACCCTCTCCGTGGAGCAGGGCACCCACCGCCTGGTGCGCATCTCGCCCTTCGACAACCAGGGCCGCCGCCAGACGTCCTTCGCCGGTGTCGAGGTGCTGCCCGTGGTCGAGCAGTCCGACCACGTCGAGATCGACGAGTCCGAGCTGCGCATCGACGTCTACCGTTCCTCCGGCCCCGGCGGCCAGGGTGTCAACACGACCGACTCCGCGGTCCGCATCACCCACCTCCCCACCGGCATCGTGGTCTCCTGCCAGAACGAGCGGTCGCAGATCCAGAACCGCGCCACCGCGATGAACGTCCTCCAGGCCAAGCTGCTGGAGCGCCGCCGCCAGGAGGAGCAGGCCAAGATGGACGCCCTCAAGGGCGACGGCGGCAACTCCTGGGGCAACCAGATGCGTTCGTATGTGCTGCACCCGTACCAGATGGTCAAGGACCTGCGCACCGACTGCGAGGTCGGCAACCCCGAGGCCGTGTTCAACGGCGAGATCGACGGCTTCCTGGAGGCCGGCATTCGCTGGCGCAAGCAGCAGGAGAAGTAACTTTGTCGACATGACAACTGCCGCCAGCTGGGCGGCAGTTGAGTTTTTGTCCGGGTTTTACATCTCAATCACACGCTCCAAACCCCCTGAAAACCCTCCCGTTCGGACAAGGCGACCAAAACGCTCTTGACGTTGCTTTGAAAAATCGGAAGGGTGAGCGTGGCATGCGTGTATCTGGGGCGCATGTGAACCGGGGGTACCGAATCGCTCGACGTTGATTCGGGCTTCGTCAGCTGCCTCCGTCGATCACGGCCAGCCCCACCGCGCCGCCTCATTGACGAACAGCTACTGGGGGTAGCAACCATATGACGAAGAAGACGCGGATCCGGGTCGCGCGGATAGCCGCGGGCGCCGTGATCGCGGCCGGTGCGTCACTGACCGCAGCCGGCGCGGCCTCCGCCCTGGACCTCAACGTCCAGGCGGGCCCGCTCAGCCTGGGTGTGAAGGCCGACCCGTGCGACCCGGTGGGTGTCTGCAACGGGGACGGCGGTGACCCGTCCACCACGGGCGGTGACCCCTCCACGACCGGTGGGGACCCGTCCACGACCGGCGGTGACCCCTCCACGACCGGTGGGGACCCGTCCACGACCGGCGGTGACCCGTCCACCACGGGTGGGGACCCGTCCACGACCGGCGGTGACCCCTCCACGACCGGTGGGGACCCGTCCACGACCGGCGGTGACCCCTCCACCACGGGTGGGGACCCGTCCACGACCGGCGGCGACCCGTCCACGACCGGCGGCGACCCCTCCACGACTGGTGGGGACCCGTCCACGACCGGCGGTGACCCCTCCACCACGGGTGGCGACCCGTCCACGACCGGCGGCAACGGCAACTCCGGTGGCAACGGCAACTCCGGCGGCCAGGGCAACTCCGGCGGCCAGGGCAACTCCGGCGGCAACGGCACCGGCGGCGGCTCCCACCACGGTGGTGGCACCGGCGGCGGCTCCGGCACCGGTGGCGACAGCCCCCAGGGCGGCGGCAACGACAACGTGTCGCAGGAGGAGGGCTCCTCGGCCCTCACCGACACCGGTTCGGACAACCCGAAGGCGCAGACCGGTGGCAAGCAGCTCGCCGAGACCGGTGCCGGGCAGACCACGTTCCTGCTCGTCGGCGCCGCGACGATGATCGCCGGCGGTATCGGCTTCCGGATCCTGCCGCGCCTGGCGGGCCGGGGCGGCGCGGCCGCCTGACCGTGGCCGCACGGTAAGCGCCCGCGTACCCGGTGTACGCACGAGGGCCCGGAGCTTCCGCTCCGGGCCCTCACGGGTTTCTGGGGCCTCTCCCGGCCTCTTCCTACGGCTCGGCTCCCACGGTCAGGCGGTCTGGTGCGCCAGCAGCGCCACCGCGGCGATCAGCACCGCCAGCAGCGCGATCAGCGCCATCGGGTTGATCCCGCCGAGGAAGCCCTCTTGCTGAAGCCGCTCGCGGTTGGCACGGCACACCGGACACCGGCCCTCGCTCACGGGCGCCGCGCAGTTCGCGCACACCAACCGGTCGTACGTCATGCGCTCGCCCTCCTCGCACCGGCCGTATCACTTCGTACAACGCTCACAGGAACGCGAACGTTCCCCTCCCACTGTGCCAGTATCCACCTGACCGTGCGCGGGGCCCGTGCCGCGGCGCCCGGAACGGTCGCCGCCGCGCCCGCGCAGGCGACCGGTGCAAAAGCGTACAAGTCTTGCCCAACCTCAGCCTGCGCCTGCGCTTGCGCACCCGGTTCGCGTATGGTCACGCTCATCTACCCCCGGCGACCCGTGGTGCATCCGTGATCCGATTCGACAATGTCTCCAAGGTCTACCCCAAGCAGACCCGTCCCGCACTCAGGGATGTCTCCCTGGAAGTGGAAAAGGGCGAGTTCGTCTTCCTCGTGGGGTCCTCCGGCTCCGGAAAGTCCACCTTCCTGCGGCTGATCCTCCGCGAGGAGCGGTGCAGCCACGGCCAGGTGCACGTGCTGGGCAAGGACCTCGCCCGTCTCTCCAACTGGAAGGTGCCGCAGATGCGCCGCCAGCTGGGAACCGTCTTCCAGGACTTCCGCCTGCTGCCCAACAAGACGGTCGCGGAGAACGTGGCCTTCGCGCAGGAGGTGATCGGCAAGTCCCGCGGCGAGATCCGCAAGTCCGTGCCCCAGGTGCTCGACCTCGTCGGCCTCGGTGGCAAGGAGGACCGGATGCCCGGCGAGCTGTCCGGCGGTGAGCAGCAGCGCGTCGCCATCGCGCGCGCGTTCGTCAACCGTCCCAAGCTGCTGATCGCCGACGAGCCCACCGGCAACCTCGACCCGCAGACCTCCGTCGGCATCATGAAGCTGCTCGACCGGATCAACCGGACGGGCACCACCGTCATCATGGCGACGCACGACCAGAACATCGTGGACCAGATGCGCAAGCGCGTCATCGAGCTGGAGAAGGGCCGCCTCGTCCGCGACCAGACCCGCGGCGTCTACGGCTACCAGCACTGACCCGCCGCCCCAGTCCGTCCACGGAAAGGCACAACCCGACGCCATGCGCCCCCAGTTCGTCCTGTCGGAGATCGGTGTCGGTCTCCGCCGCAATCTCACGATGACCTTCGCGGTCATCGTCTCCGTCGCCCTGTCCCTGGCCCTCTTCGGCGGCTCCCTGCTGATGAGCGACCAGGTGAGCACCATGAAGGGCTACTGGTACGACAAGGTCAACGTCTCGATCTTCCTGTGCAACAAGCACGACGCCGAACAGGACGTGCACTGCGCCAAGGGCGCGGTCACCGAGGACCAGAAGAAGCAGATCCTCTCCGACCTGCACAAGATGCCGATCGTCGAGAAGGTGTCGTACGAGTCGCAGGACGAGGCGTACAAGCACTACAAGCAGCAGTTCGGAAACTCCCCGCTGGCCGGCTCGCTCACGCCGGACCAGATGCAGGAGTCGTACCGGATCAAGCTCAAGGACCCGCAGAAGTACCAGGTGGTCGCGACCGCGTTCAACGGGCGTGACGGCGTGCAGTCGGTGCAGGACCAGAAGGGCATCCTGGACAACCTCTTCCAGCTGCTCAACCTGATGAACCGGGGCGCGCTCGGCGTGATGGCGCTCATGCTGTTCGTGGCGCTGCTGCTGATCGTCAACACCGTGCGCGTGTCGGCGTTCAGCCGCCGGCGTGAGACCGGGATCATGCGCCTGGTCGGCGCCTCCGGCTTCTACATCCAGGCGCCGTTCATCGCCGAGGCCGCGGTCGCCGGTCTCATCGGCGGCGGCCTCGCCTGCGTCTTCCTGGTGGTCGGCCGGTACTTCACCATCGACCATGGCATGGACCTGTCCCACAAGCTCACGCTGATCAACTTCGTGGGCTGGGACTCGGTGCTGACCAAGCTGCCGCTGATCCTCGCGACCAGCGTGCTGATGCCGTCCCTGGCCGCGTTCTTCGCGTTGCGCAAGTACCTGAAGGTGTGACGCAAACCAAGGCGGTGGCGGAGACAACGGGCCGTGACGAGGGGCCCGTTGTCCTAGACTCACCGCCATGTCCGGCCGGAACCCGCTCTGTCCGCCTCACCGAGCCCGCCAAGGGGCCGCGCTGACCTTGGTCTTCGCCGGAGTTCTCGTCGCCGGGGCCCTCACCGGGGCCTTCCCGGACGCCGACCACCCGGTACGCCGTGGCACCACCGTTCCCGTGGGCGCGCCACGCGACGAGGACGTGCGGGAGGCCGCCGCCCGTGCCATGGCCGACGGCACGTCCCCGATGGAGGCCGCCGAACGGGCCGTCAGCCGCAGCGGCGACCGCTGGGGCGCCGTCTACTCCGAGGGCGAGTACCAGGAGTTCCAGGACGCCCTCGACGGCCGCTACACCGGCGTCGGCCTCTCGGCGGCCCGCCAACAGGACGGCCGCATCGAGGTCACCGGGGTCCAGCCCGGCTCGCCCGCCGCCGCGGCCGGCGTCCGCACCGGCGACCGGCTGCGCAGCGTCGACGGCGCGCGCGCCGACGGTCTGCCGGTCACCGAGGTGGTCTCCCGGCTGCGCGGCGACGCCGACGACGCGCCCGCCGGTACGACCGTCACGCTCGGCCTCCAGCGCGGCGCCCGCGCCTGGACCGAGACCCTGCGCCGGGCCACGCTGACCACCGACTCCGTGACCGCGCGCCGGCTGTCCGGCCGCGCCACCCTGATCAGGATCGCCTCCTTCACCAGGGGCACCGGCACCCGGGTCCGGGAGGCCCTGCGGGCGGCACCGGCCGGCGGCGTCGTCCTGGACCTGCGCGGCAACTCCGGCGGCCTGGTCACCGAGGCCGTGGCCACCGCCTCCGCCCTCCTCGACGGCGGCCTGGTCGCCACGTACGACGTCGACGGCGCCCAGCGGGCCCTGCACGCCACGCCCGGCGGGGACACCGCCCGTCCCCTGGTCGTCCTGGTCGACGGCGGCACCATGAGCGCGGCCGAGCTGCTCACCGGCGCCCTCCAGGACCGGGGCCGCGCGGTCGTGATCGGGTCACGCACCTTCGGCAAGGGCTCCATCCAGATGCCGACGAAACTCCCCGACGGCTCGGTGGCCGAGCTGACCGTCGGCCACTACCGCACCCCCTGCGGTCACGCCGTCGACGGCCGGGGTATCACCCCCGACCTGGAGGCGGGGGACGGCGTCCTGCCCCGCGCCGAGGCCGTTCTCTCCGGCCTGGGCGATCCCGATTAAAGGCTGGCCGCGAGCCCCCCGCGTAGTGCGAAAATGGACGGCACTATGAGCAAGGGAATGTACGTACCCAAGGAGTCCCAGCCCAAGCAGGGCGGCGGGGCGGGCAAGGCCAGGGACGGCGAGAAGGGCGGCAAGCGCAAGATCGTCGCCCAGAACAAGAAGGCCCGGCACGACTACGCGATCATCGACACCTACGAGGCCGGGCTCGTGCTCACCGGCACCGAGGTCAAGTCGCTGCGCGAGGGCCGGACCTCGCTGACCGACGGCTTCGTCCAGATCGACCGGGGCGAGGCGTGGCTGCACAACGCCCACATCCCCGAGTACCACCAGGGCAGCTGGACCAACCACTCCGCGCGCCGCAAGCGCAAGCTGCTGCTGCACCGCGAGGAGATCGACAAGCTGGAGTCCAAGGCCCAGGAGACGGGTCACACCATCGTGCCGCTCGCCCTGTACTTCCGGGACGGCCGCGCGAAGGCCGAGATCGCGCTCGCCCGGGGCAAGAAGGAGTACGACAAGCGGCAGACCCTGCGGGAGAAGCAGGACCGACGCGAGTCGGACCGCGCCATCGCGGCGGCGAAGCGGAGGCAGCGCGCCGTGTAGCCCGGGAATACGCTGGCACGGAGCCGCGTTGTTCCCGTACGATGGCAGCAGCATCGGACGAGAGCCCGGTGCGCACCTTGAAAAAACAACATGGGGATGATCGGTTTCGACAGCGGCTGTCGAAGCAGGGGAAGCGTGTCGAGGAAGCGGCCATGATCTCGTAAACCACAGGCCGAAAAAAATAATCGCCAACACCAAGCGCGATTCCTTCGCCCTCGCTGCCTAAGTAGCGACTTGCGAAGTGTCAGCCCGGGGCTGTTCCCGACCCGGATCCTGGCATCAGCTAGGGAACTAAACCTTGATCCCGGTCACGGGGTGAAGAGGGAAATCAAACAGTGACTGAGCCCGTCGGCGACTTGTTCGCGTGATCGCCGGGGCTGAGAAAATCACAGCGAACTGCACACGGAGAAGCCCTGATTCCGCACCGTTGGACGCGGGTTCGATTCCCGCCATCTCCACGAACCCCTCCGGGGGTAACCCCATGTGGGCGAAGGCCCCGTCGCTTGGAGCGGCGGGGCCTTCGCCATGTGCACCGGGCGTCAGGCCGCTACCGTTGCCCCCCGTGAACCAGCGGCGACGCAAGAAACTCTCCCGACGCCTGTTCGAGGCGATCCTGGTGGGCGACGCATCCCACGTGGCAGCGGCCCTGAGGTCCGGGGCCGACCCGGAACGGGCCGACCGCGAGGGCACCACCCCCCTGTACACGGCATCCGTCAACGGCCAGACCGAGATCGCCCTGCTCCTCCTGGCGGCCGGGGCCCGCCCCGACACCGAGAGCGCCGGCCCCGGAGCCGAGGGAACACCGTTGTGCGCGGCGGCGTGCTGGGGTCACGCCGGGACGGTGCGCGCGCTGTTGGCCCACGGTGCCGACCCGAACCTCCGCGAGGACCACGGCACGGGCCGCACCCCCCTCGAATGGGCCCTCGCCGGCCCCCATGCCGAGACGGCCGAACGCCTGACCGCCGCGGGAGCGGTGTGAACCGGTTCGCCGGCACCGGCGGCTCGTGAAAGTCGATGGCGATCTTGAGAAGTCGCGGTCGAGTATGAGCCGCATGACTGACCGACCCGAGCGATGGACCAAGGCAACCGTCTACGCCGACATGTGGGTTGACCCGGACGACGATCCGCGCGAGAGCGCGGGGGTCCGGGCGGAGGGGGAGTCGGCGACGTTGCGGGAGTACCTGGCCGGCTACCGCATGACCCTGCGGATGAAGTGCGAGGGGCTGGACGCGGAGCAGCTGGCGCGGAGGTCGGTGCCGCCGTCGACGATGTCGTTGCTCGGGCTGGTGCGGCACCTCGCCGAGGTGGAGCGGGGCTGGCGGAACTGGATCGGGGAGGGGGAGCCGTTGCCGAAGCTGTACGGCGAGCGGGACGCGGATTTCGAGCACGCCGTCGGGGAGCAGGCGCAGGTCGAGGCCGCGTATGCCGATCTCGCGCGTGAGCAGGCCGCGACCGACGCCGCGCTGGCCGCGCACCCGGATCTGGGGGAGCGGCTGGGCAAGGACGGGATCTCGGTCCGGGAACTGCTGGTGCACCGGATCGAGGAGTACGCCCGGCACTGCGGACACGCCGATCTGCTGCGCGAGTGCGTCGACGGCAGGGTGGGGCAGTGAGCGCCCGGGGCGGCGCGGCGGTCTCCGTCGAGGAGCGGCTGGACATCACCGACCTGGTGTCGATGCACGGGCATCTGGTCGACGACGGGGAGCTCGGCCGGCTGGAGGAGCTGTTCACGCCGGACGTCGTCTATGACGTGAGCGACCTCGGGGGCGGGCGGCTGCTCGGTGTGGCAGCCGTTCGGGAGGCCGCCCTCGCGCTGGGCGCGGGCAACCCCGTCGCGCACCATGTGACCAACGTCGTCGTGGGCGAGTCGGCCGACGGTCGGGTGCGGGTCCGGTCCAAGGGGCTGGGCGTCATGGCGGACGGGTCCTGCGGGTCCGTTTCCTACGACGACACCGTGGTGCGGACACCCGAGGGTTGGCGGATCTGTCATCGGAGGGTGTCGGCGCGGCGGGTGCCCTTGAAGGGACTCGGCGCCCCGGCTTCGTGACCGGCCCCGGTGCGAGGGGTTCCGGGGACCCGTTCGGGCGGGCACTGTGGGAGGAGGCGGTCTGCACACTCCCCGTTTGCCTAGGCGGTGACAGGCATATGGCGCTGCGGTTCGATGCCGGACGGGTCTGTCTGGACCTGCTGGCGACCAGCCATCCCGGTGAACGGCTCGACTCCGTCGGGGCGTTGCGCGCCTGGATCGAGGAGGCCGGACTGGTGCCGGCCGGTACGGGGCTCGCGCATGCCGACGAGTCCTGGGTCGTCCAGTTCCGGGAGGTGCGGGACTGCGTAGGCCGGCTGGTGCGGCACGGCGGGGAGTCCGTGGCGTACGGGAGGGCGCTCGGGCGGGTCAACGAGGTGGCCCTGGGGACGCCGCCCGCGCCCCGTGCCGTACGACACGACGACGGACGTCTCGTGCGGGAGCTGGCCGCGCCGCCCGGCCCCGCCGCCCTGCTCGCGCTGCTCGCCCGGGACGCCGTGGAACTGCTCACCGATCCCGTCGCGCGGGCGGCCCTGCGGGAATGCGAGGGGGACAACTGTCCCCTCCTCTACCTCGACACCTCCCGGGGGCGCCGGCGGCGCTGGTGTTCCAGCGAGGCGTGCGGCAACCGGGAGCGCGTGGCCCGGCACCGACGGCGGGCGGCGCTCACCCGCGCGTGAGCACCGCGCCCGGCCCTTCCCGAGCGCCCCGGGCGAACGCTGTTCGGTAAAGCGCCCGCCTCCCGTAGCCTCCCCCGCCTCCCTTCGCGTACGGTTGACGGCTGCCCAGCACGTCAGAAGGGGGCCCGGTGGCCGCTCAGGTTCAGCAATCCGCGGTCGGCTCGGTACACGACGCACAGGATTCCGTCCGTGACCGAGAGATCAGCGTCGAACAGGCACACCTGGACCGGGTGTACCGGCGGCTTGAGGAGAAGATCCACGAGGCCGAGTTCCTGATGAACGACGCGGCCCAGCGCGGCCAGGTCGGCACTCCCGGCGCGCTCGCCGAGCGGGATGCCCAGGTTTTCCGCGCCGGTATCCACCTGAACCGGCTCAACAACGAGTTCGAGGACTTCCTGTTCGGACGGATCGACCTGTTGCTCGGCAAGGACGGCAAGAAGGGGCCCGACGGCGCCTACACGGCGGTGGAGCCCGCCGAGGGCGCCGTGCGCGAGGACAACACCGCCGACATCGCCGAGACCCTGCACATCGGACGCATCGGCGTCCTGGACGCGGAGTACGCGCCGCTCGTCATCGACTGGCGCGCGCCCGCCGCCGCCCCCTTCTACCGGGCCACCCCCGTGGAGCCCGGACGGGTGGTACGACGGCGTGTCATCCGGTCCAAGGGGCGCCGGGTGCTCGGCGTCGAGGACGACCTGATGCGGCCCGCGCTCACCGCCTACCTCGACGGCGAGGAACTGCCCGTCATCGGCGACGGTGCCCTGATGGCCGCCCTCGGCCAGGCCCGCAGCCACACCATGCGGGACATCGTCTCCTCCATCCAGGCCGAGCAGGACCTCGTCATCCGGGCCCCCGCCGCCTCGATCACGTACGTGGAGGGCGGGCCGGGGACCGGGAAGACCGCCGTCGCGCTGCACCGCGCCGCCTACCTGCTCTACCAGGACCGGCGGCGGTACGCGGGGGGCATCCTCATCGTCTCCCCGACCCCGCTGCTCGTCGCCTACACCGAGGGCGTGCTGCCCTCGCTCGGCGAGGAGGGCCAGGTCGCGATCCGCGCCATCGGCTCGCTGGTCGACGGCGCGCAGGCCACGCTGTACGACTCCCCGTCGGTGGCCCGCGCCAAGGGCTCGTACCGGATGCTGAAGGTGCTGCGGAAGGCCGCCAGGGGCGCCCTGGAGCTGGGTCCGGCCGCTCCGGGCCACGCGGTGGACGCCCTGGACGCCCTGGACGCCGTGGACGGCACGGAGGCCGTGGACGGCACGGACGACGCGGACGGCACGCCCCGGCAGACCTTCGACGCCACCCGGCTCCGCGTCGTCGCCTTCGGCCGCCGGCTCGAACTGGAGGCCGAGGAGCTGGAGCGCATCCGCCGTGCGGCCCTCGGCGGCACCGCCCCGGTCAACCTGCTGCGCCCGCGCGCCCGCAAGCTGCTGCTGGACGCCCTGTGGGCGAAGTCCGGCGCCGGGTCCCGGCACACCGACCCGGAGCTGGCCGCCGAGCTGCGGTCCTCCTTCGACGAGGACGTCACCGGCGAGGACGCCTTCATCGGCTTCCTGGACGCGTGGTGGCCGGAGCTGACCCCGGCGCGGGTGCTCGCCGCCATGGCGGACGAGAAGCGGCTCGGCCGCTGGGCGCGCCGCATCCTGAACCCGGGCGAGGTGCGCAAGGTGGCCCGTTCGCTGAAGCGGGACGGCCACACGGTGCACGACATCGCCCTGCTGGACGAGCTCCAGGCGATCCTGGGCGTCCCGGCGCGGCCGCGCAAGAAGCGGGAGCTCGACCCGCTGGACCAGCTCACCGGCCTGGAGGAGCTGATGCCGGTGCGCGAGGAGAGCCAGCGGGAGCGGGCCGAGCGCCTCGCGCAGGAGCGCACCGAGTACGCGCACGTCATCGTGGACGAGGCGCAGGACCTCACGCCGATGCAGTGGCGGATGGTCGGCCGGCGCGGGCGGCACGCCACCTGGACGGTGGTCGGGGACCCGGCCCAGTCCTCCTGGTCCGACCCGGACGAGGCGGCCGAGGCCCGCGACGAGGCCCTGGGCAGCCGCCCCCGGCGCCGCTTCCAGCTCACCGTGAACTACCGCAACCCGGCCGAGATCGCCGAGCTGGCCGCCAAGGTGCTCGCGCTCGCCATGCCCGGCGCCGAGTCGCCGAGGGCCGTACGGTCCACCGGGGTCGAGCCGCGCTTCACCGTCGTACAGGAGTCCCTCCAGGCCGCGGTGCGGGCCGAGGCGGAGCGGCTGCTCGACCTGGTGGACGGCACGGTCGGCGTGGTCGTCGCGATGAACCGGCGCGAGGAGGCGAGACGCTGGCTGGCCGGGCTCGGCGACCGGGTGGTGGCGCTCGGCAGCCTGGAGGCCAAGGGCCTGGAGTACGACGCGACGGTCGTCGTCTCGCCCGCGGAGATCGCCGACGAGTCCCCGGCCGGGCTGCGGGTGCTCTACGTGGCGCTCACCCGGGCGACCCAGCAGCTCACGGTGGTCTCGGGGGAGCGGGACGAGCCGGACGCGGCCGGGGTGCCGGATCTGCTGCGCGACTGAGTTTTCGGTGAACCCGCCGCGCGGGGAACGGCACCCGGCATCCGTTTGTTAGCCTTGGTACGGCACCGGCTCGATCCAAGCCCCCGGGCCCAACCTTTGTCCCTACGAGGGACCACTTGCCGCGAGGCGAGCATGGCGGGTCGGTGTCATCAACGTGGGAGGCCCACGTCACGGAAGTGACGTGGGCCTCTTTCTTGCGCCGAGCGACTCTCGTATGGTGGAAGTAACTTTTCGAAAACACGCACTCTCCGGGGATGGCGCGTGAACAAAACGTCCGTAACCGAGGGCGACTACCACGTACCGAGCGGTAGGTGCGACGATCGGACGGCACAACTCGCGACACGGTGAAAGCAGAGGAAGTCGGCCATGGCAACGGCGCCCAGCGTCTCCTACTCGATGACCATCCGGCTGGAGGTGCCCGCGAGCGGAACCGCCGTCTCGCAGCTCACCAACGCCGTGGAGTCCTCCGGAGGCTCGGTGACCGGCCTCGACGTCACCGCGTCCGGGCACGAGAAGCTCCGTATCGACGTCACCATCGCGGCCACCTCCACGGCCCACGCCGAGGAGATCGTCGAGAAGCTGCGCGGTATCGAGGGCGTCACCCTCGGCAAGGTCTCCGACCGTACGTTCCTGATGCACCTCGGCGGCAAGATCGAGATGCAGTCCAAGCACCCCATCCGCAACCGTGACGACCTCTCCATGATCTACACGCCGGGTGTGGCCCGCGTCTGCATGGCGATCGCCGAGAACCCCGAGGACGCCCGCCGTCTCACCATCAAGCGCAACTCCGTTGCGGTCGTGACGGACGGCTCCGCGGTGCTCGGCCTCGGCAACATCGGCCCCAAGGCCGCACTGCCCGTCATGGAGGGCAAGGCGGCCCTCTTCAAGCGCTTCGCCGGCATCGACGCCTGGCCGATCTGCCTGGACACCCAGGACACCGACGCGATCGTGGAGATCGTCAAGGCGATCGCCCCCGGCTTCGCGGGCATCAACCTGGAGGACATCTCCGCACCCCGCTGCTTCGAGATCGAGGCGCGGCTGCGCGAGGCCCTGGACATCCCCGTCTTCCACGACGACCAGCACGGCACCGCCATCGTCGTGCTGGCCGCCCTGACCAACGCGCTGCGCGTCACGGACAAGGCGATCGAGAACATCCGGGTCGTCATGTCCGGCGCCGGCGCGGCCGGTACGGCCATCCTCAAGCTGCTGCTCGCGGCGGGCGTCAAGAACGCCGTCGTCGCCGACATCCACGGCGTGGTGCACGCGGGCCGCGAGGACCTGGTGGACGCCCCGGCCGACTCGCCGCTGCGCTGGATCGCCGACAACACCAACCCCGAGGGCCTCACCGGCACCCTGAAGGAGGCCGTGCGCGGCGCCGACGTCTTCATCGGCGTCTCGGCCCCGAACGTGCTGGACGGCGACGACGTGGCCGCCATGGCGGACGGCGCGATCGTGTTCGCGCTCGCGAACCCGGACCCCGAGGTGGACCCGGCGATCGCCCGCCAGACGGCGGCCGTGGTGGCCACCGGCCGCTCGGACTTCCCCAACCAGATCAACAACGTGCTGGTCTTCCCGGGTGTCTTCCGCGGCCTGCTGGACGCGCAGTCCCGTACCGTCAACACTGAGATGATGCTCGCTGCCGCGAAGGCCCTCGCCGACGTGGTCGGCCAGGACGAGCTGAACCCGAACTACATCATTCCGAGCGTCTTCAACGACAGGGTCGCGGGCGCCGTCGCCGGCGCGGTCCGCGAGGCCGCCAGGGCGGTCGCCGCAACCGCCTGACCAGGGCGGATGGACTTAGCGCGGCGTGTCGTACGGTGCCAGTGGCTGTGAGGATCGCCACGGCGGCCCCCCGCGACGGCGCGTCGTGGAACCACCTGGTGCCGAGCGCCCTCTAGGGTGACGCCGATCAGGCGCTTTTCGTGTGACTCCCCAGGGTGTTCTCACGACTCCTACGGGTGCCGGATTGGCTTTCCCGCCGCAGGTAGGGGCAGGATGCGTCCCTGGGCGCGAGCGCATCGGCATCGCAGTGCCACGGGCATAACCGCCGCGTGGCGCACCCCAACGGCAAGAAAACACGGGAGTAACAACATGAACCGCAGTGAGCTGGTGGCCGCGCTGGCCGACCGCGCCGAGGTGACCCGCAAGGACGCCGACGCCGTGCTGGCCGCGTTCGCCGAGACCGTCGGCGAGATCGTCGCCAAGGGCGACGAGAAGGTCACCATCCCCGGCTTCCTGACCTTCGAGCGCACCCACCGTGCCGCTCGTACCGCGCGCAACCCGCAGACCGGTGAGCCGATCAACATCCCCGCCGGGTTCAGCGTGAAGGTCACCGCGGGCTCCAAGCTCAAGGAAGCGGCCAAGGGCAAGTAAGCGCTCCGCGCAGGCGCTCCGCGTCCTCACGACGCCGAAAGGGCGGCCCCCCTCCGATCGAGGGGGGCCGCCCTGTTTGCTGTTTGCTCGGAGGTCAGGCGAGGGCCTTGCCCGGGAGTTCGACCTTGGCGCCCAGTTCCACGAGCTTCTCCATGAAGTTCTCGTAGCCGCGGTTGATCAGGTCGATGCCGTGGACCCGGGAGGTGCCCTCGGCGGCGAGGGCCGCGATCAGGTACGAGAAGCCGCCCCGCAGGTCGGGGATGACCAGGTCGGCGCCCTGGAGCTTGGTCGGTCCGGAGACGACCGCGGAGTGCAGGAAGTTGCGCTGGCCGAAGCGGCAGTCGGAGCCGCCCAGGCACTCGCGGTAGAGCTGGATGTGCGCGCCCATCTGGTTGAGCGCCGAGGTGAAGCCCAGCCGGGACTCGTAGACCGTCTCGTGGATGATCGACAGGCCCGTGGCCTGGGTGAGCGCCACCACCAGCGGCTGCTGCCAGTCGGTCTGGAAACCGGGGTGCACGTCCGTCTCCAGCGCGATGGACTTCAGCCGGCCGCCCGGGTGCCAGAAGCGGATGCCCTCGTCGTCGATCTCGAAGGCGCCGCCGACCTTGCGGTAGGTGTTCAGGAACGTCATCATCGAGCGCTGCTGGGCACCGCGGACGTAGATGTTGCCGCTGGTCGCGAGGGCCGCCGAGGCCCAGGACGCGGCCTCCAGGCGGTCCGACAGGGCCCGGTGGGTGTAGCCGCCCAGCTTGTCCACACCGGTGATGCGGATGGTCCGGTCGGTGTCCATCGCGATGATCGCGCCCATCTTCTGCAGCACGCAGATGAGGTCCTCGATCTCCGGCTCGACCGCCGCGTTGGACAGCTCCGTGACGCCCTCGGCCAGCACGGCCGTCAGCAGCACCTGCTCGGTCGCGCCCACCGACGGGTACGGCAGCCGGATCTTCGTGCCCCGCAGCCCCTTCGGCGCCTCCAGGTACTGCCCGTCCGCGCGCTTCTCGATGGTCGCGCCGAACTGGCGCAGCACGTCGAAGTGGAAGTCGATGGGCCGGCCGCCGATGTCGCAGCCGCCGAGGCCGGGGATGAACGCGTGCCCGAGCCGGTGCAGCAGCGGACCGCAGAACAAGATCGGGATGCGGCTGGAGCCGGCGTGGGCATCGATGTCCGCCACGTTGGCGCTCTCGACGTGCGTCGGGTCCAGCACCAGCTCGCCGGGCTCCTCGCCCGGACGGACCGTCACCCCGTGCAGCTGGAGCAGCCCGCGTACGACGCGCACGTCGCGGATGTCCGGAACGTTGCGCAGCCGGCTCGGCGCGCTGCCGAGCAGCGCGGCGACCATGGCCTTCGGCACGAGGTTCTTCGCACCGCGGACACGGATCTCGCCCTCAAGCGGGTTTCCGCCGTGGACAAGCAGGACATCGTCGTTGACGGTCATCAATCTCGCGTTCCGATCAGATGGGCAGGGGACCGCCGATCACCGGGCGGGCCGTGGGACAGGGTAATCGCCGATCACCCCCCGTCCGTAAGTCCGCGTACCGCCCTGTCGGGTCATGGATCTGTCACAACACGAACCGTTTGCGACCGGGCACATGGGGTCACCGGGCGGGCGGCGTGCGCCGGGGCTGCTTCCACGCTCCCTGAGCTGCGTTCACTCCCGCACGCCGATTGGCTCCCCACTCCAGGGGAAGATGCGGGATCATGTCTGGCATGACCGAGGTGTCCTCGCTCACAGGGCGGCTGCTCGTGGCCACCCCCGCCCTGGCGGACCCGAACTTCGACCGCGCGGTGGTGCTCCTCCTCGACCACGACGAGGAGGGTTCCCTCGGCGTCGTCCTCAACCGCCCCACCCCGGTGGGCGTCGGCGACATCCTGGAGGGCTGGGCCGAACTCGCGGGCGAGCCCGGTGTCGTCTTCCAGGGCGGTCCCGTCTCGCTGGACTCGGCGCTCGGCGTCGCGGTCATCCCGGGCGGGGCGAACGGCGAGCGGGCGCCGCTGGGCTGGCGGCGGGTGCACGGCGCGATCGGCCTGGTCGACCTGGAGGCTCCGCCCGAACTGCTCGCCCCGGCCGTCGGCTCGCTGCGGATCTTCGCCGGGTACGCCGGCTGGGGGCCCGGCCAGCTGGAGGACGAGCTGGCCGAGGGCGCCTGGTACGTGGTCGAGTCCGAGCCGGGGGACGTGTCCTCGCCGGAGCCCGAACGGCTGTGGCGCGAAGTGCTGCGCCGCCAGCGCAGCGAGCTGGCGATGGTGGCCACGTATCCGGACGACCCTTCGCTCAACTGATACCCGGACGCTTCAGTACCCTGGGCGGTATGAGCACTCTTGAGCCCGAGCGCGGGACTGGTACGGGGACCCTCGTAGAGCCGACGCCACAGGTGTCCCACGGCGACGGCGACCACGAGCGCTTCGCCCACTACGTCCAGAAGGACAAGATCATGGCGAGCGCCCTCGACGGCACCCCCGTCGTGGCGCTGTGCGGCAAGGTCTGGGTGCCGGGCCGCGACCCGAAGAAGTACCCCGTGTGCCCCATGTGCAAGGAGATCTACGAGTCCATGGGCAGCGGCGGCGACGACAAGGGCAAGGGCGGCGACAAGGGCAAGTAAGGCTCCCCGCCCCCGTTGAGACCTGCGAGGGCCCCGGCGCGCTTCGGTGTGCTCCGGGGCCCTCGGCCGTACGCGATCCGCGCGGCGCGGTGCGCCGAGTGGTCGAGACCTCTTGTGGGCGCGGACCGGTGGTCCTAGCCTCCGTACCGGTCGGCTGGTCGTGCGGGGCGAAACGGCTGTCGCACAGGGTGCGACACGGGGCGTGGAGGCCACATGGGTGACATCGGCGGCGGCGCGGCGGCTTCGGCCGAGGGCGTGGCGCTGATCCCGGCGCCGGGCGAGGTCTCGGCGGCGGGCGCCCGCTGCGTGGTCGACGCGGACACCGGGATCGAGGCCGCGGAGGGTGCCGAGCGGGTGGCGCGCTGGCTGCGGTCCACCGTCGGCGCGGCGACCGGGCTGCCGTTCGCGCCGTGCCGCGAGGGGGAAAGTCGTATACGGGACGGCCGGGTGCGGCTGCGGATCGTACCCGCTCTCGCGGACGAACTCGGCGGCCCCGAGGCGTACCGGCTGTGCGCCGAAAACCGGTTGGTCACCCTCGACGGGGCGAGTGAGGCCGGGCTGTTCTGGGCCGCGGGAACCTTCCGGCAGTTGCTCGGTCCGGAGGCTTTCCGGCGCGCTCCCGTCAGTGGTCGCAGCACCTGGGAATTCCCCGCCGTCACCGTGCGCGACAGTCCCCGGTTCGGCTGGCGCGGGCTGCTGCTCGACGTGGCCCGGCACTTCATGCCGAAGGACGGAGTGCTGCGCTATCTCGATCTGATGGCGGCGCACAAACTCAATGTGCTGCACCTGCATCTGACGGACGATCAGGGGTGGCGGATCGAGATCGGGCGATATCCGAAACTGACCGAGACGGGCTCCTGGCGTGCGCGGACGAAATTCGGGCACCGGGCCTCGCCGCGATGGGAGGAGAAGCCGCACGGGGGTTACTACACCCAGGACGACATCCGGGAAATCGTGGCTTATGCGGCCGAGCGGCATATCACCGTCGTGCCCGAAATCGATGTGCCCGGACATTCGCAGGCGGCCCTGGCCGCGTATCCGGAACTCGGCAACACCGACGTCATCGACACGACCGCACTCTCCGTCTGGGACACCTGGGGGATCAACTCCAACGTACTGGCTCCCACCGACACCACCCTGCGCTTTTACGAAGGGGTGTTCGAGGAGGTCCTGGAGATGTTCCCGTCACGGTTCATCCACATCGGGGGTGACGAATGCCCGAAGGACCAGTGGCGGAAGTCGCCCGCCGCCCAGGAACGCATCGCCGAACTGGGCCTCGCCGGCGAGGACCAGCTCCAGTCCTGGTTCGTCCGGCATTTCGACACCTGGCTCGCCGCGCGCGGGCGCCGGCTGATCGGCTGGGACGAGATCCTGGAGGGCGGGCTCGCGCCGGGCGCCGCGGTCTCCTCCTGGCGCGGCTACGAGGGCGGGGTCACCGCCGCGCGGGCCGGTCACGACGTCGTCATGTGCCCCGAGCAGTACGTGTACCTGGACCACCGCCAGGCCCCCGGCGAGGAGGAGCCCGTACCGATCGGCTTCGTGCGCACCCTGGAGGACGTCTACCGCTTCGAGCCGGTGCCGGCCGCGCTCACCGAGGCCGAGGCGCGGCACGTCCTCGGCACCCAGGCCAATGTGTGGACCGAGGTCCTGGAGGACGCCGGGCGCGTGGACTACCAGGCGTTTCCCCGGCTCGCCGCGTTCGCGGAGGTCGCCTGGAGCCGACTGCCCGCGCCCGCGGCACGGGACTTCGCGGACTTCGAGCGCCGGATGGCCGTCCACTACCGGCGACTCGACGCCCTGGGCGTCGCCTACCGGCCGCCGGCCGGACCCCGGCCGTGGCAGCGGCGCCCGGGAGTGCCGGGCCGCCCGCTCGACGGCCCGCCGCCGCGCGGGTAGAGCCCAACAGGCCGGAGCGAACGGAGGGATCACGCCACGTGGACCCCAACGGTCGCGTCGGCCAACGCGGATGGAACAGCCGGAACAGCCGGAACAGCCGGAGCAGCCGGAACAGGTGACGCGGATAGAACAGATAACGGAAAAACCCCGGCAGCATCACCGAAGAGTGGCAATTCGTGTGCACCGGTGATGCGGTGCGAAATCGGTCCATCTCCTCGGTGAGGTGGGCGAACGCCTCCTAGCGGACCCCCGCGTTCGAGCCTTGCGAAGATGTGCCAGAGTTGCCACGTCCGCCCTGTCAGCACGTACCGTACGGCGCAACAGGCGGGACCAGGTGGGGCAGCGGGAAGGGGCAGCCGGGTTGACCACGCACGCACCGCAGGCGGGGCAGGCCGTCACGCTGCCCACGACGCTGGACGAGGCGGTGGCGGCGCTCGCCGCGATGCCCACCGCGGTCCCGGTCGCGGGCGGCACCGACCTGATGGCCGCCGTCAACTCAGGACAGCTCAGGCCCGCCGCCCTGGTCGGCCTCGGCCGGATCAGCGAGATCCGCGGCTGGCAGTACCAGGACGGCCACGCGCTGCTCGGCGCCGGGCTCACCCACGCGCGCATGGGCCGCCCCGACTTCGCCGCCCTCATCCCGGCGCTGGCCGCCGCCGCGCGCGCCGCGGGCCCGCCGCACGTCCGCAACGCGGGCACCCTGGGCGGCAACATCGCCTCCGCCGCGCCCACCGGTGACGCGCTGCCGGTGCTCGCCGCGCTGGAGGCCACGCTCATCGTCGCCGGGCCGGGCGGGGCGCGCCGGGAGGTCCCGGTCTCGCACCTGCTGGCGGGCGTGGAGATGCTGGGCGCCGGCGAACTCATCGGCTTCGTGCGGGTGCCGCTGCTGCACGCGCCGCAGGTCTTCCTGAAGGCGACCGGACGCACCGGACCCGGCCGCGCGCTGGCCTCCGTGGCCCTCGTCCTCGACCCGGCCCGGCGCGGGGTGCGCTGCGCCGTCGGGGCCATAGCGCCGATGCCGCTGCGGCCGCTGGAGGCCGAGCAGTGGGTCGCGCAGCTCATCGACTGGGACAACGACCGCGCGCTCGTCCCCGAGGCGCTGAGCGCCTTCGGCGAGTACGTCGCCGCGGCCTGCATCCCCGACCCGGCGCCGGAGGCGGACGGCACGGTGCCGTCGCTGCCGCCCGCCGTACTGCACCTGCGGCGCACCGTCGCCGCGCTGGCCCGACGAGCACTGGGGAGGGCGCTGTCGTGACCGACGACCAGCACGGAGAGGGCACCCCCGAGGGCGGCGGACGCTGGAACCCGCTGCCGCAGGGTGACTACGACGACGGCGCCACCGCCTTCGTCAAGCTCCCCGAGGGCGGCATAGACGCCCTGCTGTCCGGCGACAGCCCGCTGGCCGCGCCGGGCCACGGCTATGTGCCGCCGCGCATCCCGCAGGTCCCCGCGGAGGGCGCGGGCGGCTGGCCCGCGGCGGAGGGCGGCGGCCAGTGGCCCGACCCGAACGGCGGCCAGTGGCCCGACCCGAACACCGGGCAGGGGGCCACGCAGGGCGGCGACCGCTTCACGTACGACCCCGGGGCCACGCAGCACTGGAACTTCGAGGAGCCCGCGGCTCCCGCCGCGCCCGGCCACGACGTCACCGGGCAGTGGTCGATCCCCGTCGCGGGCGGGGAAATCCCGGACGAATCGGGTGAGTTCACGACGTCGTCCCTGGTGGAGCAGTGGGGCGGCACCCCGCCGGCCACGCTTCCGGGCGGCGCGGCGGCGCCCTGGGCCACGCACGCGGGGCAGCCCTGGGGTGACCAGGCGGAGACCGCGCAGGGCACGGCCTCGGGGCCGGACGGCTTCGGGAGCGGTGAGGGGTACGGCGCGGGGCCCGGGGGACATCCCGAGGGCGAGGCGTACGGCACCGGGGCGTACGACCACGGGGCCGGCGGGCACGCGGACTTCGGTGCCGAGCGCGCGGAGGACGCGCGGCGGCGGGTCGGGAGCGCGCGGCGGGCGCGCCGACAGAGGGCTGCGCAGGGCGCGTACGAGCAGGTGGGGCCCGGACAGGCCGCGCAGGGCCACCCCGGCCACGAACAGGGCGTACAGGAGCAGGCGGACCCGGCGGCCTACGGGCACGGTGCCCACGGGCAGGCCGGGGGCGTGCCGGACGCCCAGGAGCAGGCCGGTCGCGCGCGGGGCGCGCAGGGGCAGCCGGGCGCAGCGCAGGGCGCGTACGGCCAGGACACGCTGGGGCGCGACGCGTACGCGCAGGGCGGTCCGGGGCAGGACGGGCCGGTACCGGACGCGCACGACCGCGCCGGGCACGCGCAGGACGCGTACGGCCAGGGCGGTTACGAGCGATCCGGGCAGACGGACGGCGTGGCCGTAGAAGATCCGCACGGGGCGCGGGAGCGCGCCGCGCACGGGCCGGACGGTCGCATAGAAGGCCCGCTCGGCGAGGCCGGGCACGGACAGCCGGGGCACGCGGAGGCCGGGCACGGCCAGGTGCCGCAGACCGGTCCCGGGCCGGCCGCGTACCCGCAGGGTCTCGCCGTACCGGAGGCCGCGCGGGACCGGTCGGACGCGCCGCAGGGCGCGCACGGCCGGGAGGCCCACGAGCAGGGCGCGTACGAACAGGCCGGTCACCCCGGTTCCGCGCACGCCGAGCCGGACCACGCCGAGTCGGATCACACCCGGCCGGGCCACCCCGACCCCGCCCGTCTCCCGTCGGCCCCCGGCGGGACGGCGTATCCGTCCCCGAGCGGCCACCCGCAGGCCGGACACCCGGAGGGGGCACACCGGCAGGACGCCCCGGCGGAGCACCGTACGCCGCCCGCCGGCGTCCCCGTGGACGGCGGCCAGGCGGCGCCCGAGCACCCCGCGGACGGCCCCGCCGAACACGCGGACCCGGCCGCCGCGCCCGAGGCCGCGCAGCCGGACACGGCGCCGGATGCCGCCCCCGACCCGGCCGCCACGCCGCCGTACGGGACCCCCTCGGCCACCGGCGACCCGGCCGCCACGCCGCCGTACGGGACCCCCTCGGCCACCGGCGACCCGGCCGCCACGCCGCCGTACGGGACCCCCTCGGCCACCGGCGACCCG